>JBAXYW010000153.1:0-9288 GCA_041670605.1 Lentisphaeria bacterium | reverse complement strand
GACTTTATAACCGCCGCCATAGAGATGCAAAGCACCTCCAGGGTCGCGTTTATACCATTCTTCGGGAAACTCTTTGCCGCGTAAATGCAGATTTGCCAGCTGACGCAGATAAAGAATAGCATTGAGTTTTTTCTCATTCTGCAAGTAGTCGAGGTAATTTTTGATTTCGTTTGCAGAAAGTTTTTTCTTCCAGTTATTGCCTGCGCTCCACCATTCCCCGGCAACCGGATAGCGTTCTTTGATGTTGTCATGCCAGCTGTAGAACCAAGTATTGCTTCCGGGACGCAAGCGCTCTTCGCGTTCTTTTAGAAAATAAGTATGACTGCCGAAAGCACCCGGATAAAAACAGCGCTCTTCACTGTAGCGCGGCGGAATCCACGTTTGCAATTCCGGATTGGATGTTTGCAAATGGTCACTGTAATAGCGCCAAAGATCCCGCAGGCGGTTCTCGGCTTTGGCAAAGAGTTTCCAGTTGTTTTCAAAATGGAATCGGTCTCCTTTGCGGATTGTTTTCGGATTCTGCTGAATGGAGGGCAGAAAACCTTTCGAGACATTGGGGGAGAGGGTGACAAAATCATCCAGATTGCGGGAAGCAGTCAGCAAAAAATGGGTGTCATTTTCCAAAATCACCATGGGATAGGCGACATGCTGATATTGATCCAAGTCTCCAAGATTGAGGTCATTGCGATTTTCACCATAGCTGAAAGTCGTCGCTTCCGTAGCAGGAATGACCCGTATCGGGCGCAGTGCATTGACAATTTTATTCCATTTTGTCATATCAAAACCGTGGCGGACACCAATTTTGACCGGAGCATTTATATCTACAAGCGCTTCGATGGTGATCCGTTCACGGAAGAATCCATCGTTGAAGGAATATTCTGCTTTTGCCCGAAATTGTCCATTGCTTGACGTAGTATTTTTACCATCGAGGAGGAATTCCTCTTGACCTTGTCGAACAAATATCATCGCGGAATGATCGGCTTCGGGATGGATAAGAACGTCATGGATCTTCAGGCTGCTTAACAGGCCGGTCTGCTCATTGATTTTAGCGGAAACACCTTGATTTTCTAAAACGGTTCCCGGATGGTCACAGGTTTTTGTGGGGTCAAATGGGGGAGTGGTTTCGACAAGCGGACTGAAAGAGACATCATCGACAAACACGGTGTCTTCGCTGGTCAGATTGCTGCCGAGGATGTACAATGCATAGGATGCGGCTCGTTTATCAGGGCTGAAACGCATGTCATAGTTGCGCCAGGAGCTTTCTGCCAAGTTGATTGTAAAGCCAGTATAGCCCAGTCCGGCATCGTCCGCATTGGCCTGACGAATGGCTACTTTGAATTCTTTACCAGTGGCATCTTCGATGGCTGAGCGCACTTTGACCTGAAATAGATATACTGTTTTTTTATCCAAAACCGGCAATGGCTGTACAAGTGCTATAAAGGAATTATACTGGTTTTCCGAATCGCCGTTGACACGCAAACAAGTTTTGCCGAATCGTGTTTCATTGCAAAGTGTATGCAAGTCATGCTTTCCGCCCCGACGCTGGGCACAAGTCCAGGGCACAAGACCTTTTTCAAAATCTCCATTTTTGACAAATTCTTCGGCCATGCAGACTGCTGTACAAAGGAAAACCAGCAGAAATTTCATTGTTTTCATCGTTCGTTCCTTACAATATTATTGTTTGGCAAATTCCAGCCGCTTAACGTGATCTCTTCCGCCACGGGAGTCGAAGCGCTTGCTTGCGCATGGTAGACAAGGCATTCACCTGGTGCCAGAGAACAGTAATTCTGCTGCCAGAGAAGACTTTGTTTTGCTTGCGCTCTCACTGCCAGAGCCGGTACCCTGCCAGTATTGTTCAGGCGAACTTCGAGCTGTTGTCCTGTTGTCTGTACGGAGTACTCGATTGTAGCAGGCGGAAGGCGGAAAGCGGCTTTGAAATCCGGTACGCCATAGAGCCGTTCGCTGCGCATCAATCCCCGTGCATCCGTAGCGTTCAGGACGACCAGAACAATGCCATGTTTTGCGTTATGGCAGTCATACTGGAGTTGCTGAATGCGCTGCACGCCTTTGTCCAAGGTCAGTCGCATCTCTTCAGAAAAAAGATTATTCCCGGCGCCGTCCCAAAGTTCAATTTTCAATGTACCGTTGAATTCTTCGCGGTCGCTGCAGTACCACAAGGTTCCGGCAAGCTGTCCATCGCCCAGGCACCAGGACTGGTCTTCGATCGAAAAAGCTCTGGGGGCATTGGCACAGGCGAGCCGATACAGAGCCATTTTCGGAGTTTTATAATAATCGATCAAGCTCCATGCGCAGGTTGGCCATGGTTCATTGAATTGCCAGAAAAGGCAGCCGGAGGCCTGTGGAGCCTGCCTGCGGTAATGTTCAAAAATATATCCGGCGGCATCTGCTTGAGCGAACATGCTTGCCTGCGACCATTCACGGTTACCGGTTGCATCGAATCCCTGTAGAGGGATGCGGACATCGTGGGCTCCGTGCAGATTGAGGAAATGATATTTCCAGGACTGCCCGTCAGGTACGGGCTCTGTATCCGGAATGAAGCGCGACAGAGATTCGACTTCCGGCATGGCGTTGCAGCCGATCTCGCTGGCGAAATTCCGGAAATGGCTGTTGTAAAAGGCATGTTCCCGATAATTCCATGGGCCATGCGGGCGTTCGCCCGGGCGTGACGCATCCGGCGACGATGTGTGAAAGGCAACTCCGGGGGCAAGCCTATGAACCAGGTTTTCGTACATGAGGTACAAAGGGCTGTCCGGAATTTCGCCATAATATTGCACTTCATTGCCGCCGCAAAAGAGAGCCGTTGAAGCATGATTGCGCAGTTTTCGGATGATTGCCGAAGCCTCTTTCGATTTAAGCGCCAGGTATTCGGCATCTTTACGATAATTGCTACAGGCATGCGGAAATTCTTGCCAGACCAAGATGCCCTGCCGGTCACAGCATTCATAAAATGCTTCTTTTTCAATCAGGCCGCCTCCCCACACTCGGAACATATTGAAATGAGCCACGCCGGCCCATTGAACCAGTTCACGATAGTCGGCATCTGTTGCTCGTGAAGGCAGCAGGTCGATGGGCACCCAGTTGGCACCGCGAGCAAAAATCTCAATGCCATTGACTGTGAACGTCAGATTGCGTGCACCCTCTGGAGTTCCGGGATTGCGACGCATTTCCAAATCGCGAAAAGCAACCAGTGCGGTTTTTGTGATACCGTCCAAAGTCAGGAAAAGTTTATATAAGGACGGCTGTCCGTATCCAGCCGGGTACCATTTTTCAGCATTTTCCAAGGTGAATTTCAGTGTCTTGGAATTGCTTCCATGCTGCAGGGAAAGGCTTTCGCGCAATGCGAAAGATTCACCGTCAAAGTTTTCAGGTACCAAGCGGATGCTGACCTCGCCAGTCCAATTTTCCAGCGCCTCCATCTCCATGCTGAGGCTCACGAATTCGTTGGCGGTCTGCCAATGAAAATCTTTTATCCGAGCTGTATTTGACGGAGAAAGCAGGACAGAATCCCAGATACCGGTAGGAACGATTTTCCGCGCCCAATCCCAGCCGAAACCGCATTGCATCCGGTGAAAGGCGGCAAAATCGGCGGGGTCTTTCTCGCAGTGGTTTGGCAGTCCGTCCGGAGCCGGTTCAAAAATGACCGCCAGACAGTTTTCGCTTTCCCGGTGGATCAGCGTTGTTACTTCAAATTCCACTGGGATAAACATGCCCGTATGCGTGCCGAGAAAGTTATCATTCAGGAAAAACATAGCCTGGTAATCGATCCCTTTGAAGCACAAGCGCAATTGTCTTGCAGAATGCAGTTCCTTCGGGATTTTGAAGCATTTCCGGAAGGCCCAGGAATACTTTTCAGACCAAGAGGATGTATGCATGTTGCGTCCGTAAAAAGGGTCTGGTATAAGACCATTTTCCAGCAGAACGCTCCGGTCGCAGCCGGGAATGCTGGCCGGCAGCAGATTTCCTTTTGCTCCATCTGGACTGGTGATGCCGGCCGACCGCGCGGAGTCGAGCAACTGATGCTGAAGAGTGCGACTACGCCGTTTCCAGTTGTCATACTCCTTTTCGCTGAGAAAATAACCAGCCTGCCAGTCCGGACCGTCCAGCAGCCAGTCGACAAAATGCGTTTTTTCGCATTGAGCAGAATCTGTTTTCATTGTGAATTTCCCCCTGTTACGAAGGTTTTGTAGTCTTTCACCAGCAGGCGATAGGGTGCTTCATCTTCCTCGATTTCCGGAAACCGCAATTGTGCTTCATGAAACACATTGTCATGATCATCATCATTGACGGAGGAAACTTCGCCGACCAGTACATCGCCTTTTTCAGCATGGAACGAGTGAAAAATCCCGGGGGTCAGCGTCAGGCTTTCGCCCGGTTCCAATACAACGCTACTTCCACCAGGGACACCGCAAAGAATTCCGTCCTGTGAAAACTCAACAGGCTTTTTTTTATCGAGTTCCAGTTCCGGAGTGCTGGCAAAGAGTTGAAAACAAAGCCGCCCACCGGCACGGTTGATGATATCTTCAGTCTTGTTCCGGTGGCTGTGCAAAAGAGTCAACTGAGACTCCCGAACAATCATGATTTTCTCTGCGTAAGGTTTGCAATAGAAACGTCCGCCATAATGCCCGTTACGCAAAGTGAAAAGCAACAAGCCCTCCCGAGGAAAATTGCCGCGTCCGAAATCAGTGATATCCCAGCCCAAAAAACAGGACAGAATTTCCTGGCCATACGTCCGATTTTCCTGCCATTGGGAAAGCGACCATGATGCAAAGGGGGGCAGAAAAAAATGCTGTTCTCTGAAAAAATCTTCTGCTTTCTGGATTTCCAGATTGATTTCGGACCGTTTCATGCTTTTCCTTTTGCTTGTGCCAGAATGATCCACTTGGCCATGACCGCCTGCAGCGCTCCGCTTGCCGCATGAACTGCGAGCGGTATCCAGGTGCCATTTTGTACTTCCCGGAGGAAAGTTTCCCGATATGCATTCATCAGTTCGGTAGCCACGTTGATTTTGGCGATGCCCAGGTTGACCGCTCTTCGGATATCATCATCGGAGGTGCCGGAACCGCCATGCAGACTCAGCGGCACAGTAACCTGCCGGGCAATTTGTTCAAGAAGGCTGAAGGAAAAATGCGGCAGCTGCTGGTATTGTCCATGAGCATTGCCGATAGAAACCGCCAGAGCGTCAATTCCGGTTTCAGCAACAAAACTGGCGGCAAGGGAGGGATCGGTCAAACGGGAATCTCCATCGCCTTCGGGAGTCATTGTATCGGCTTTGCCGACATGTCCCAGTTCCCCCTCCACGCCAATGCCCAGCGGATGGGCATAGGCAACCGCTTGCCGGAGCTGCGCGAGATTCTCGGCATAAGGACGGTGCGACAAATCCAACATGACCCCAGTATATCCTGCACGACAGAAATGCTGCACTTCCTCCAGAGAACGCCCATGGTCAAGAATAAAAGCCGCCGGTGTTTTCCAATCAATAATTTCTTTGGCAATTTTAGCCTGCTGCTCCGGCGGAAGAGCCAGGGTCTCGCTGTATGCCCCCATAACAATAACTGGGGAAGAAAGCTCAGCAGCAACCGTGGCGGCTTGGCGCATGGTTTCCGCATTCCAGACGCAGAAAGCCGGCACTGCGTAAGCGTGTTTCCGGGCATGTTGCAATAAATCCTGCAGAGGTTCAAGGGACATAACAAAAAAAACCTTCCGGAGAATGAGAAACGAGGTAAGAATTGACGATTTTTACGGAGCTCTTTATTTACCTGGTGACAGCGCTGTTGAGGGTGCCGTCACGATTATAGAATAGCAGGTTGCTGTCGATGACCCCATAATAGTATTCTTCGGACCATTGTTTTTTTTGCAGAGACGAGACATGGCTATCTCCGAACAAAACATTAGCTCTTTCATTGTGCACCAAATATGGCGATCCACAGTTATATCCGTCGGCATTGATCTGGTAGTACGCATAGCCTCTGTAGTTTGCCGCAGCGGAAGGGGTAGCCAAACTGTCCGCATGGGAAACAAAGGTTGCGGGGGTTTTGATCACATGTTTCGGTACAAAACCATAAAAAGGAGCAACCGAACTAGCAAAGTTGTAAACCAGTACTTTCCCTTTGCTTTCACGATACTGCAAATTCACACCGTACGTCGAAACATTATTCAGCTCAACAACTTTGGGCGACTTCAAAGTACTGGGACAACGCAAAAGGTTGAATTGATTTTCCGGAAGATATTTGAGCTTTCCCAATACCGTTGTCCAAGCAAATTGTGCAGTACCGTCGATAACGACGGTGCCGGAAACCTGATAAAAGCCGTTGTAGTCATCGGCGTACAGGTCTACCGCCAAACCGATTTGTTTCAAGTTTGATACGCAAGTAATGGATCTGGCCTTGTTTCTGGCCTGTTGCAACGCTGGGAGCAACATGGATGCCAGAATCGCAATGATCGCGATTACAACCAACAGTTCAATTAATGTAAAACGATGTTTCCAAACTTTCATCATCTCCTCCATTGTTTTGTATGATTCAGTGAAAATTAAAAATTACTCTTGACGTTCTTTTTCTATCCATCAACCCCTGCTCATGTTAAAAGTCCTTTCCTTGGCTTTTCGTTTTCTTGCAAGGTTTTTCGCACTTTCCACGGTTGGAAGCAAGCTTGTCAGAACAATCGAAACCGAGCCGACAATATTTCCGGGGTGCATGGCCTTCCGGCATTATCGCAACGAGAGTTGTTTGTCATTTCGCGCCGGATTCCATGCAGAAAATCGCCTTTTTTACCCTCTATTTCGATGCTGTTATCGCCGGAAATTGTGACGATAGCGCTCAACGGTTCGGTGTATATCACCTGGTGGTTAATCAGCTCAAACTCCCTACGCAGGCTTTCCGGATACAACTCGTGCGGTTGGTTAAGCCAGTCGAAAGAAGCCGAATTGACATCGAAGAAGGCGACATTGTCGATAATGCGCAAGGCATCACGGTGATGGTGTCCATTCAATGCCATAAGCACTTTACGCGATCCGGAATTAGCGCGACGGATCATGGCAAGAATTGCATCGCGATTGCTGACCCCGCCTTTGGATTCTCTTTCGATGCTGGCATGGCTGAATAACAGACAAGGGTAAGGACTGGTTCGAATCGTTTGTTCCAGCCAGTCGATCTGTTCCGGAGGCAATGTTTCGCGGGACTCCGGAAAATCGAAATAGTTGCGGTATTCGAAATGCGTGAAGCCACCGGAATGCCGGTAGTAATTGGTATCCAACATAATGAAGCGGAAGTTTTTCAGATCGAAAGAATAATATTCGTGTTGCATGTGATAGAGCCTCAGAGTCTCTTTAACGGAAGCTCCGTCAGTATCATGATTGCCCAGCACATGTCGGACAGGAACCAAGGCGGCGTCAAAGTCGGCGATAATGTCGCCGAAGGCGCTTGGAGAATGGCAGAAATCCCCCAAGCTGATGGCGCAGTCAACTTGCGCTTTTTCCGCCCGTTGCATAATCGCCGCCAAGCGCTCGCGCGCCTGCGTATAAAACACACCGGGATAATGGTGTAAATCCGCAAAAACTAAAAATTTCACCTGATCCATTGATTTTACCGTCATAATGTCATGTAGTGGTTTATTTTTGCCGGTCAGCCAGGATTAACAAAGCAGTAAACCCCGGGAGTTCAGCCGTTAAAATGAAATCGTTGAGATCTTCATGCCACGTTGACAGGATGTTGTTTTCGCCCTCCGGGGTAACTTGAACCGAACGGGCAGCGACCAAATCCGCCAGCTCCCAGCCAAAGCCTGTAAAGATTTTTTTGTTCAGCCTGAGTTGCAGGAGCGTAGATTCAGCCCCATCGTTGAAAGCAACAATACGGCACGGGCTGCCTGTGTCAGTCCATGCGGATGTAGCCAGATAACCGTCAATATCATAGCCATTTGGGAGTTTCAAGGCGAAACTCCGGTTGACTTTAAGAATGCCGTTGATGTCTGCGCTAAATTCCGCCATGGCCGGTGGAACAGGTTTTGCCTCTTCAAGATATCCCGGGCTGGCTCCCAGTGACAAGTCATAGAGACAGCCGCGCAACTGGCAGAGTTGTGCAGCCTTGGGAATGTCATCGACCAGATCCGGACGGCGTTTCAGCAGTACGTCAAGATAACGCTTATTCGCCTTGAGTCCGGATTCATAAAGCCAAGTCGGGGTTCCGTGCAGATTGTTTTTGACAGCAGCTTGAAAAAGATTGAACCGTTCCAAGCAAATGAGGGTAATATTGTAAGCACGCGCGACCTCAAAATCATAAGGAGTTTTGCCGCCGAGAATCCCATTTTCAATCAAAATTTCGTCCATATAAGTGCTGGAGTGTGCGTTGCATTCATTGCCTGCGACCTTGATTTTCCAGCCATTTTTTCGAATCCGGTCATAGACTCTGGCAAGCAACAGAAAATCATTTGGGTCTCCTCCCATGCAGTCCCAACCAATGCCATAAGGTTGGTAAAAGTCCATCATTTCGAAGTATTCTGTCATCAGAAAATCACAACATTCCCTGATGCCTGGGTTGAGAGTGCCCCAAATAATCGAATCATAACCGGTTTCTCTGGCGACCTGCGGCGGAATCTTGAATTGATATCCGCCCCCGTACATCTGTAGACCACCGCCAGCATCGAGTTTCGTCCATTCCTTCGGATATTTGCTGCCACGTTGATGCAGATTGGCGAAAACTCGGATGTACATAATGGGTTTAAAGCCGCGTTCTTTGAGTGAAATAATGTTATTTTTGACATCGTTGGCTTTGACCTTTCCCTTCCAAAGATTGGCATTGCTCCACCACTCTCCGGAGGTGGGATAGCGTTCGTTGACCATGTCATGCCAGCTGTACCAGATACTGCTGCCGGGATACAGCCTTTGTTCACGTTCCGGCAGAAAATAGGTAACGCTGCCAAAGGTTCCCTTTCCGAAGCTCCGGGGTTCCGGATAGCGAGGCGGAAGAAATTCTTTGAGTTCCGGATTGTTGGTCTGAAGATGATCAATTTGGTATCGCCATACATCCCGGAGCATAGAGTGCTTGCGGTCGAAAAGTCGCCAGTTGGTCTCAAAGCGAAAAACATCACCGGCCTTGACATGGAGGGGAGCGCGTTGCCACACTGGAGCATATCCCTTAGGGGAATTCGGAGTCAATGTCACCGGATCGTCAAAATTTCTGGAAGCGATCCATAGATAATGTTTGTCATCCGCGAGGATCAGTAGCGGATATATGACGCTCTGATAGAGTTCCATCATGGATGGATTCAGACTAT
>JBAXYW010000152.1:0-9314 GCA_041670605.1 Lentisphaeria bacterium | reverse complement strand
TGGCCGGTTTGCTGACCAGTCTCGAAGAGGGAGATATTTTATTTATCGACGAAATTCACCGTCTTCCGATTCAGATTGAAGAATATCTCTACAGCGCCATGGAGGATTTTGTCATTGATATCATGCTCGAACAGGGAGTCGGAGCCCGCTCCGTGCGACTAAACCTGCCCAAATTCTGCCTGATCGGAGCAACCACCCGGCAAGGAAAATTGTCGGCTCCGCTGCGTTCGCGCTTCACCATGCCCTGCCGTATGGATTATTATAAGGCCGAAGACTTGTTGACAATTTTGACCCGCAGCTCCAGAGTTCTCAATATCGCCGCAGAAACGACTGGCCTGCATGAAATTGCCCGCCGCAGCCGGGGGACGCCACGAATCGCCAATAACCTGTTGCGCTGGGTACGCGATTACGCGCAGGTCATGCATAAAGAGGAAGTCGGTATTACCCAGAACGTCGCCGCCCTAGCCTTGCAGAAGCTCGATATCGACGAGGACGGTCTGGATGATATGGATAACCGGATTCTGGAAGCCATCCTGGTGAAATTCAAAGGCCGCCCCGTCGGCTTGAAAAGCCTCGCCGTCGCCGTCGGTGAAGAAGAAAGCACCATCGAGGATGTCTATGAACCCTATCTGATCCAAGAAGGGTACCTGCTGCGTACCCCAGCCGGCAGAATTGTTACCAGCAAAGGCGAAAAACGCTTCGGACTGGAAAAATTGACGCGGGATCAGCCGGAACTGTTCTGACGCTTAGCGATGCTGTAACCCGACCAATAGGTGTAGACTGTCCTGTACACTGCCGGCACCGGAGAAACTAACGGGCAGTGCGCGAAGTCTGGCCAGTTCAAAGCGCAGCCGAGCTGGACAATCACAGGCTTTTTCCACCAGCAGAGCTAACGCCCCATTGCGGACAAAGCGTTTGTTTGGCAATAATTCCGGGGAGATAGCTTCGTAGGCGATAACAAGCATCCGTTGGGCGCTGTCTTCGGCCAGCCTGGCGGCGGCGAATTCCAGGCTTTCCCTGCAGTCCTGTTTGCCATAAAAGATCATATGCGGCCCACCCCAGCCGAATTCGATCGCGGCCAGATTAGCAGCGGTGCTGGCATACGAATGCGGAAAAATCAGCGGACTGGCCAAGCGGGGTCCTTTCTGCAGTAATTGTCCGAAAAACGCAGAGGCCGAATTGGCGGCGCCAAAATACGAAAGCGCGGCAATGCCGATGCCTGCCGTGGGGTCATTGTTTCCGGCAAGCAAGTGGTTTGCCTTTTTCAACAGGCTGCAGGCTGCCATAACAAAATGGCCGGCGGGATCCAAATATCCCTTTAGGGAATTCAGATAAGGCCGGGCAGAAAACGAACGCAGCGTCTCATTGTCTTCCGGCTGCCAACAAAGGCATTGTTCACTCTCGAGAAGGGCTGCGCCAGCCCCGCTCTTTCCACCCAGTATCCAAGACATTTCTGTGATCTGCAATTCCTTCAGCATCCGTCTCTCCGGTTCGTGAACCCGCCCTGTAGCGGCTGTGACAAAAAAAAAGGATGCCCCCATCGTGTCAGGTCATCCTTTCTGGAATAAAGATGCCGCTTCAGGCTTTACTGACCCGATCGGCATAATTCCCCGTACGAGTATCGATCCGCACAGTATCGCCAACATTGACAAAAAGAGGCACCTGAATTTCATAGCCATTGGCAATCTGGGCGGGCTTGGTAACATTGGTCGCCGTATCGCCGCGAGCCCCGGGCTCCGTTTCAGCAATTTTCTTTTCTACAAAAAATGGCAGGGTGATTTCAATCGCACGCTCGCAAAAAAACAGAATGGAGCAAACCATGTCGTCATCCAGAAAGTATTTTGAATCCCCCAGTAATTTTTCATCAATGCGGACTTCATCATTGGTGGAGGGGTCAAAGAAAATATAGATACCATTTCCTTCTTCGTAGGAAAAATGCAATTCTTTTTCCTCCAGATCAGGTTTGCCGATTTTGTCTACCGAACGAAACGTCCTGTCAAGCGTACCGCCGGAAATCATGTTTTTCAGTTTGCAACGGTAGAGCGCCTGTCCTTTACCCGGTTTGCAGAAATCAAATTCTGTGACAATATAGGGGTCGCCATCCAGTTCAATTTTCAAACCTTTTCGTAAATCAGAAGCTTCGAACATTTTTTTCTCCGTTGTTGAAAATCCACCTTGCAGTTATTACCTTAACATAATCGCCCGAATTTCAAAGATGCAAGCTGTTTAAAATAATGTTTCCATGAAAATTTTCAATCCCAAAGCTTCTGAAATGCCGGAAGTGTTCGCTCATATTGAAGCTGTTTCCGCTTATTCATTCCAGAATCAAGCACTGTTATTACTGGCCTTGACGCATTCGTCGTATGCAGCCGAACAAAATCCGACCTGCTCCTTTAATCAACGGCTGGAATTTCTCGGCGACGCGGTACTGCAACTCATTCTCAGTGAATTCCTGTATACCGGCCTGCCACAAGCACAGGAGGGGATACTGACCAGAACGCGTTCCCTGCTGGCAAAAGAAAAAGCCAATGCGGAATACGCCCTCAAACTTGGACTCGACCAGGCTCTCCTGCTGGGAAATGGCGAAAACCTTACCGGCGGAAGGCAACGCGAGTCGATCCTCGGCGATGTTTTCGAGGCTTTTCTGGGAGCCGTTTATCTCGATGGCGGCCTGGAAGCCGCTCGCGCCGTCTGCAACACGCTGCTGCCCCCGGCAGAAGATTGTCTAGAACTGCTCGGGTTGGAAGAAAATCCGAAGGGCATGCTACTGGAATACTGCCAATCCACGCAATCGTGCAAACCGGAATACGTCTGCCTGTCCGCTAACGGCCCAGTGCATGAGCCAACCTATGAAGTCAAAGTCATGCTCAATGGCCAGGAAATCGCCAAAGGCAACGGGAAAAACCGCAAGGCCGCAGAATGCGAGGCCGCCAAAAAAGCCATGCTGCAACGGGACTGGGAAAAAACGGGGCAAAACCACCTATAAATCCCCTGTTTTGCATCCGACAAACCCCTGCCAGTAAATCTTCACTGCGGAAATTTCCGGCAAAAAGCTTTGCCGCAGGGACGGAATCCTGAGGCCAATGTGGTATAGTATTAGGCAATTCCCATAACTACACAAGCAAAAATTAAATACTTTCCGCATAAAATCCCCGGGCGGGCAAACGTTTTCTCTGCCATCGGGCATCATTGTTCTCTGCTTCCAGGGAGTCGATCATGAATTTTTTTCTGATGCTGAGTCTCGCTTTCCGACAATGGATTGACTTCCGTCCGGAAAGCATGGTAGCCGGAATTCTGATCCTCTTGTTTCTGCAAATCCTGCTGATTGGAATCCATTACCGCTATTTTCGGCAACATAAACAAACCCTGAAAATCTTTGACGCCTTGCCTTTACGAGTGACGGTCATCGATAAAAAAAACCGCGTCCTCTTCCACCGAGTCGAAAAAGCGATGCGAGAAAAAATGGGAACCCCAACAACCCTTGAGGATTTCCAGGGAGTCGATAGCCAACAGATTAAACAATGTCTTGACCAAGTTCGCCATACAGGACAACCCCTCACACAAAACTTTTCCATGAATGGACAATACTGGGTCGCACGCTATTCCGCGCTCCCAGCAAAATTCTTTGGAAAAGACAAAATTCTTTGGGTTTGCCAGGATATCACGCAAACTCAGGAACAGCAGAAACAACTCGATTTAAGCTATTTGCTGCTGAAAAAGGCCTGTAGCCAAGCTAATATGAATTTCTACCGCTATGACCCCAGCTCACACAAGATCAATATCCTCAATTTTGAGGCAAAACCAATTAGCCCATCCTGCGATGGAAATCTCGCTGACGCAAAAGAAAAACTGATCCCGGAAGATTATTTGCGACTAAGACACTATCGCGATGAAATCATGCAGGGACTACGAGAAGAATTCTCCTGCGATGTCCAATTACTTGCCAACGACGCAAAAAAATATTTTGTCATCACTGGAAAACTCCTGCAGGACGAGCAGAAAACTCCTCAAAAAAAGGAAATTTTCGGGATCATTCAGGATATTACACCCGTCATTGAAACCCGCCAGAAATATGATGAAATACTGACGATTTTCAGCAGTCTGCTCGATGGGATTCCAAACATCGCTTATATCCTGGAACCCCAAGGGGAAAAATTGCTGTTGCTGGCCGCAAACCGGAAATTCGCCGAATTTGCGGGTTGCCACGAAACCAAGCTGGCGGGGCAAAAATTTTGTGATCTGATGAATTTTCGGCCCGAACAAGCCCAGCAGCTCTATGAGAATGGTCGGCTGCTGCTTCATAGTGGCCAATCGGAGGAAAAATATCTCACCCTCTTTAATGCCATCGGTGAAAAACACTTCTACCATAATAGCAAGATCATTATACAGCTTGGTTCGGAGCGCAGGCTCCTGTTGAACATTGATACCGATTTGACTGATCTGGAAGAATCCAAGCGAAGTGCACAAAAAGCGCAAGGCCAGATGCAGAAGCTCGTCTTTCAGCTCAATAACCAGATCGCCAATGCCAATATCATCAACCGATACCTGCAAAACTTTGCCCTCCCAAATGATTTTGATACGGCAGTGAACAATCTGCTCGGGATCATCGGCAAATATACTCAGGCAGACCGCAGTTATATCTTTGAAATTTCCACAGAAGGCTGGGTTGCCAATACGCATGAATGGGTAAAATCCGGTATCAACCCGGAAATCAGCAAACTCCAGAATGTCAATAGCAAACTTTATTTCCCAGGATGGTTTGAAAGACTTTCGCTGCACCGCGACGTCATCGTCAGCAACCTGAATGGCTCGGAAACACCCGACCTGACACAACCCAGCCCCGGACGCCGGGCGCGTTCGCTACTGGTCAGCGGAATCTGGGAAAATGAACGGCTCACCGGATTCATTGGCATCGACTTTATCGTACAACGTAAAAATTTCAGTAAGAGTGATATTGAAACCATGCACAACACCGTGAATCTCTTCTTGCTGACAAAAGAGCACCACCGGCAGATGAATGCCATCACAGAAAATGTCAAACTCCAACACCAAATCGTCGACAATATGACCATACCAGTAATCATTATGGACTTGGATTTCAATCTGATTATCGCTAACCCCGCCGCTGGCGGAACATTCTCGGAATCCTTGGAAGGGAAAAAATGTTTCCAGCACTTATGTCACTGCAAAAAGCCCGAAGACTGGTGTCCCGCACTGAAAATTCTGGCGGGGGATTCGATTGCTTCTGCAGAATATTTTGCGGATGGGCGTTTACTGCAGATTGTGGCTCAGCCCCTGTATGATCGTACCGGGAATCTGTACCGCATCCTGGAAACCGCCATGGATATCACGAAAGAGCGTTGTCATCAACAAAAGCTGGAAGAGCAGAGCGGCGAATTGATCGCCCTGAACCAGCAATTCAAGGAAGCCGCCATAACAGCACAAAGTGCGACTCAGGCCAAATCCCTCTTCCTGGCAACCATGAGTCATGAAATCCGAACTCCCCTCAATGCCATCATTGGCTTCAGCGAACTGCTGCAATCTGATGGCGTGAACTTGAAGGAACGTAAAGATTTTCTGCAATCCATTAATCTGGCCGGCAATGCCTTGCTCAGCCTAATCAATGATATCCTCGACCTTTCTAAATTGGAAGCCGATAAAACGCAACTGAAATTAGACCCCTGCGATCTCAACCGGCTCTGCCGGGAAATCACTACAATTTTCCGACATCAACTACAGGAAAAAGGACTGGACTTCGAGCTGAACATTCCCTCGGCTCTCCCGCTCCTGCTGATCGACTCGCGCTGCCTCCGCCAAGTCTTGCTGAACATCTTCGGTAATGCCGTAAAATTCACTGACAAGGGGCGTGTCACGATGCGCGCCGATTTTCAACCTCTGAAAGATGATTTTGGAACCGTCACTGTGCAAATCACCGATACCGGAGCCGGCATCCCTACTGCTTTGCTGGAAAAAATCTTTGAGCCTTTTGTTCAAGAGCAGATTCGTGGCAGCCGTTCTGAAAAAGGCAGTGGCCTCGGCCTCGCCATTGCCCGCCGTTTCGTGCAACTGATGGGAGGCACACTGAATGTGTCCAGTAAGGTCGGAAGCGGCAGCACTTTTATGATTCTGCTGCCAAATGTGCAAAGGAGTCCGAATGTCGCACGGAAAATCGAAGCACAGCCGCAAAAACGCCCCAATAGGCCGGCGGAGCAAACGCAAAAGGTCATGATTGTCGATGACGTAAAGATGAATCTGAAAATACTGGCTGCCATGGTAAAAAAACTGGGCTATGAATGTTCCGCCTGTTCCTCCGGAAAAGAAGCCTTACAAGCTTTGGCGGAATGGCAGCCGGATTGGCTCCTGACCGACCTCTGGATGCCGGAAATGAATGGCGCCGAATTGGCAAAGGAAATCCGCAATCATCCCGAATGGAAGCAAATGAAAATCGTCGCGGTCACTGCAGATGCAGAAAATAAGGTCAATTTTGAAAGCCAATATTTTGATGCCACCCTGTTGAAGCCAATTACCATCAACACCCTCAAAAATATCTTTTCAGAATAAAAACACTTCGCAACTCCTATCCTGAGCATCCCCGTCCCCGGAAAAACCCGTCAGTTTTTCGAGGCAAAAACGAACCGCGATACGGATGCCGACGAGGACGCCGGCCGTGTGTCCATACTACTATCCGCCAGTTTCTTGTTTTGTGAAAGAAATTCTGCAAACAACTCATGCAAAGTATTGGGGACATGCGCGTTCGTAGTTCAGACTTTAGTCTGCGTCGCTTCTGCGGGCTTCAGACCGCTTCCCCGTTCCCGACCCTCCCCAGAATGTAGCCGGAGCTTCCAGCTCCGGACCCGCTCCCGTTCCCAAGAGATTCCTCCCTGCTCCAAGAAGTCATTTCGAAACAGGTACGTTCATAGTTCAGACTGCATTGCCTCAGTAGGCGTTATGGAGTACGACGGCTTGACGAAGATTGCAAAGCGGGAGCGGGCGCTCCCGCACTCCATATAAATGCAGCGGACAAGTACGTTTGTAGTTGCGTGGCTCCTGCGGGCTTCAGACCGCTTCCCCGTTCCCAAACCCGTCCCCGCAAAATTTCACCTTGCCACATGAGCTGATTTTATGAAGAAAAAGAATTTTGCATTTCAAGGAACTGTTTATACTCTACAGTATTATATTATTCACTTATTCTGAATATAAAATGAAGAGCAGGTAATGTATGGCGTATCGGCAACTTACATTGGAACAGGCTGCGGCATTGCTGCGCTGCCCAAAACGTTTTTTGCGGGAACAGGCAATTCAGGGGGATCTTCCGCATCTTCGACAGGGGGAGAATTTTCTCTTCAACCAAGATGACCTGCTAAACTGGAGTTCGGTGCATCTGCTGGGTATTCGGCAAGACAAGACAAAAGAGCAGATTTTCTCGGATTCTGGCGGGGAGCAGAAAATGATTCTGCCGAGCCAATACTGTGCTCTGGAAGGCATCAGTCCCCGGCTCAAAGGGAAGTCCAAGGCATCCATCCTGATGAGCCTGACTGAACTGGCGGAAAAAACCGGATTTCTGTATGACTCCAGCGATTTTTATGAATCTCTGCGTCAACGGGAAGAACAGGCCTCCACCGCGCTGCCGGGTGGCATCGCCCTGGTACACCCGAACAGCCGCGATGAATTCCTGTTTGAAGAATCCTTCCTCTGCATGGCAAAATCGCAATACCCAATATTCTTTGGTGAAGAAAATGGTCGGGCCAGTGATCTGTTCTTCGTGATTGCCTGCAAAGACGAACTGCATCTGCCTATACTGAGTTGCTTGGGCAGATTGATTTTTGAGACCAGCCTGTTAGAAGACCTCCGCCTCGCAGAGACTGCAGACGAAATGCTGGCCGCTCTGCAAAAGGCAGAACAAAATTCGGCGGTCGGCAAATCCGCGAGTGCGTAATCTGCCACAAAGAAATTGCCTTCTTTTCGCCACCTGCCTGTTATGATCATACCAACAACCCATCCATGTTTTCAACAGGCTTTCCGGCATTTTCCCGGCATTGGGGAAAAACGCCTGCTGCAGCTGCAACAAGCCGGGATTGGTAGCTGGAACGATCTTCCGGCGCAGTGTCCGTCCGGTTTATCCTGCCTAGCAAAAAAGTGGACGCGATTATATGACTTCGCTCAGGAAAATATTCTGGCTGCCGAACAGCGAAATTGGAACTATTTTGCGGAAAATCTGGCTTCTATTGACCGCTGGCGGCTGTTGGCAGCAGCTTGGGATCAGGCCGTTTATCTCGATATTGAAACAACCGGCATAGATTATCAAGCGGAAGTCACCGTGATTTCCTGCTGGGATGGACAAGAGCTCCGCCTTTTCGTCAAAGATGAAAATCTTGATGACTTCTTGGATTATGCGGAAACCGTCACCTTGTTTGCCACCTTTAACGGTTCCCTTTTTGATATCCCAGTTTTGCAACGTTATTTTCATGTGCCGGAATTATCTGCTGCAGCGCATCTGGATTTGCGCTGGGTTTGCCGGCAGACGGGGCTGGAACATGGCCTGAAAAGCATTGAACGCCAACTCGGCATCCGCCGTCCGCCAGACTTACAGGACAGCAATGGGGAGGAAGCCATCTGGCTCTGGCAGCGCTGGCAACAGCACGGCAATGCGCCCGCCCGGAATAAGCTTTTACGTTATTGTGCAGCAGATACAATTGCTTTGCAGGCGGTCGCAGCACAGGTGCTAAATCACTATCAGATCGCGGCTCCCGGACGATCTCTACCCGGCAATCTCTGGGCAAAACTGGATCAGCAAGTACCTCTCTTGCCCGAAGACGCTCCGCTGCCGGACATTGGGCCGCAACCTTTTTTGCCAAAAGAAAGCTTCCCTAATACCATCCATGATCCGCAACGTATTATGGAACAACTGACGCGATTTCTGAATCGTAAACGCTGAACGAAAATGGCTGAATCTCTGGAAGAAAAAATTGCTCGGGTTACGGCGGAAGGCGTGGCCATCGTCGACTACAATGCCGCCTATCCGGCCATGTTTCAGCAGCTCAAGAAGGAGATTCTGGCGCTGCTGCCGGCGGATTTTTTTCTGCGTTTTGAGCATTTTGGTTCCACAGCGGTTCCGGGGCTAGCGGCCAAACCGGTACTGGATATCGCGGCCGAAGTGCGCTCTCTGGCGGAAGCCCGCCGCATCCTGCCATCGATTTTTGAACCTCGCGGGGATGATTATTTCTGGCGGCCATCTGGTCCCGGTACGAAAGGCCCCTGGTATTGCTGGCTAATCATCCGACAGCCAAATCACAGCCGCCGGGCTCATATTCATA
>JBAXYW010000151.1:0-9327 GCA_041670605.1 Lentisphaeria bacterium | reverse complement strand
TTAATTTTCGGCGTGCTTCAAAAAGGCTTGTTTCCGGGTAACAGTTGTGCAGGCAAACGGCTCGTCGCCACTAGGCAAGCTGGCATACAAAGTACAACCTTGTTTAGAACTACGCCTTTTGCTCCGAACCGGAGATTCGCTTCTCTGAACTTGGCTTTTGAACGGATGAGGGCGAATCGCAGTTTAAGTTGTAATGATTGTTTGCTTCTCTGTTTCTTGCGTTTTTTTCGAAAGCATGGAGTTTAGAGCGCCGAAGGCGCGTGCTATGACAGCCTAGGGCAACGCCCTGGGTACCATGCACAAATAAATCCAAGCACTGAAAGGGCGACTTAATCTCATGGATCGCGTAGGTACCCCAGAGGTCTCGGCAGCCGACGGATTTGCCCGGGAGCGGGGAGGATCCGGAGCTGGAAGCTCCGGCGACATTCTGGGGAGGATCCGGAGCTGGAAGCTCCGGCTACATTCTGGGGAGCGGGCTGAACGGCGCCAGCTACAAACCGCTGACCTCTCGTAGCTCCGCTCTGAGCCGCCGGCACTTCGGGTCATTTTGTCATGCGTCTCAAAAAGGGCGCGAGCTATGGAGCATCGGCAACCTCGCCGGCATCTCGAATCGCAAACGGGATATGTCCCAAGACTGTATGGGAACTTGAACTGATAATTGCTTAGCAATCTCCTGGCGGAAAACTGGGGTGTCACTTTGTTGTTGTTGCCCAGGATGTTTAATGACCAGATTACGCAAAGCAATTTTTCAGAGTGTGAAAGAAGCTGTATGCAGTTGGGCCAAAACGATATTTGCAGTGGAAATAAAAAAGGTCGTTCAAGTAAATTGAACGGCCTTAGGAAATATGTTGGTCGGGGCGGAGGGATTCGAACCCCCGACCTACTGGTCCCAAACCAGTCGCGCTAGCCAGGCTGCGCTACGCCCCGTAAATAAACTTCTATACTATAATTCCTTTTTGCCAAATCGCAATGCAGAACCCCGGTATTGTTACGTAAAACGGTAAAAAAAAGGCGGGTGGATTTCCTCCTTGTTTAGTCGTTACGGCAGGGAAGCATTCGTTTTTTTCCGAATGGTCAATAATCCTTTGTAACTCTACGCTGGGCGACCCACTATGATATCGATCTTTTGCAGTGTTTGAAAATCATTTTCGTTAGCTCATATAGACGGGAACGCGGGTTGCTGTCCGCTTTATGATTGTTTTTCTTTCAGCAGATCAGCATTTACATATTTGCTTTGGAAATGATACTGGGTGGATCTGCTCTTGCAACAGGGTGCGAAGAAGTTGGAATTATTCGTCAAAGTGTCGGTAGATACCAGAGATCAATTTTACTGATTCGTTTCCACAACGCTCGGACGGCAAGGCACGATGTTTCGCGTCGCCACCGGTGATACTGGGTGGCTAAAATAATTATTTTTTTATCAACTGTCAGCCAGTCAGGAGATTGTTGAAGGATCCAAGCAGTAGGTTGTCAGCTTAGAGGCGGTCGTATCGACTGCGTCTTATTAGTAAAGGTGTGGTTCAAAAAGGCCTGTTTCCGGGTAACAGTCGTGCAGGTAAAGGATTCGTCAGTATTGGACAAGCTGGAATACAAAGTGTAACTTTGTTTTAAAGTACGTTTTTTTGATTTCATCGTTTGCTCAAAGGTTGATATTCGCCTGTCGCGTCCTACGGGCGCTATTCTTGTTGTGAGTGCTTACCTCCGGTTTGCTCGTCCTTCGGACTTTGCGTCACCGGGGGTTGTGAATGTTTGGCCCTACGGGTCGTTTAAGCCATATCGGAACCATGTGTTGTAGTGCACCCTGTTTTGAACCATGTCTTATAAAACATCATGAAACAAGAAAATCTGCGATTGAAAGGACCCTGATTTTATCTGAGCAGCGAGATGCCGCTGTGAGTTCAGATACAGAAGTCACCGATGAATTTCAGGTATCCTTGGCGTCCATTGTGTTTGGTCCATTTCCGTACGGAATTCTGCAGTCTTTTCAGGCAGGCAACCATATCGGATAGAGAAATATTTGCAGTGGGTAATTCGTCTTCCGGTTCGTCAGGCATAGCGTTTCTGCCCAGGCGCCATTCACAGACGTTTTTAATCGTGTCGCACAATTCTGATTCATTCTCGCTTAAATTCACTGGGCGGGGATCCCGTTTGAGAATTTCCGCGGTATAACAATCTGTCAGCGCTTCATAAACCCGGAGAATTGCGTAATCCGTCAAGTCGGGGTGAACTTTGAAATAACTTGTGACTGCAACTTCGATATTTTGCAGAACATCCATAAATTGTTCTTCGACGCGCATGAATTCTCCTTTCAAAGATTTTTTGTAAGCGGTAGGATTTTTCAATGAAGTTGGGGGTTGGCAATTGGCTCGTTTACCATTTGGCGAGATGTTTGCCGAAGGTGTTGACTTCATTCAACGTTTTGCTGTCTTTCAGCAGTCGGCTGCTGTCTTCTGGGCAGAATGGTTTCAGAAAACTGGTATAGGGAGTTTTCAAAAAATTTGCCAGGTTAAGGAAAAATTGATCGCTGGCCTCCAGGCCTCCGGCCAGCCCGCCGCCGGCAGTGGCCAATATTGCAATTTTTACTTTAGGTATCTGCGAGGTATTGGTTTTGGCATCAAAAAGGCAGAACATCCGATCCAAAAAGATCTTGATTTGAGCACAAGGAGAGAAAAAATAAATTGGGAAAGCGAAGACCAGTACATCGTACTGCGGGATCGTTTCTACAAGTTTTGCCAGATCATCACCGAGGACACACTTCCCCCGGTTGCTTGGTTGCTGGCAGCCCTGGCAGGCCGAACAGCCTGGATGACTGAGCTGGAGTTTCTCCACAGTGGCAAAATCGATGATTCCTCCTGTCGAACGGACTCCCTCGGCCAAAGCTCCGGCCAGAATGGCAGTATTACCCTCGCTTCTCGGACTCCCATTGACCAATAAAATTTTGTTCATCACAGCCTCCGTTGTTGTTTGCCCTCGGTAGTTGTCAAAATAGTCTTGTGGATTAGGAGAACAAGACTTGGAGTAAACTGGTATTTAATATACTTTTCAGTCTCAGGAATGCACGAAAGCCATATTTCCCCAACGGGTCGAAGTGCTTGCGCAATATCTATTTTTTCCATTGGATTTTATGTCTTCTCACGAACTGGGTTACGGCCCGTCTTCTGGAGCAAAAACATGAGACTTTGTCGACAACTTACAATCATATGCATAAAAAAAGCTGTCTATATGCTGAGGCGGTTTGATAATTGTTGGAGCCAACACTCGGATTTGAACCGAGGACCTGCTCATTACGAATGAGCTGCTCTACCACTGAGCTATGCTGGCATAAATTTGCGAATATTCTATAACATAATTCCAGCTGAGTGATTTTTCAAGATCACCGCAGGAAAATTCAGTGCCCAGAGGAAAAGGAAACAGGTTCGTTTATATGTCTGCTACTGCACTGTGGTGCGGGGTATGGATCCTGATAATTTCTAGGGATTCAGATTCTTGAGGAAATCCTGAAGAACAATATGGCTTTTCTGTTCATCTTTTCCACAAGGGGTGGCGATTTGGTATTCATGCCAGATTTCGTCGTCTTTCCAGGTTGGATAAAGGCTGCGGAAGCGCAGGAAGTTGCCGACAGAACGATACTGGTTGCTATACCAGACCCAGACCATCATTTTGGTTAGTTTATTCTGGGCAATGATCTCGGTTATAGCAATTTTTTTATTTTGGTAGAAAAAATCAGTTGGGTTTTCCTGAAGAATTTTCCAACCCGAGGTTCTCAGGCAGTGGCTGGCCGGGTGGATTTGATGGATATTGTTACTGCAAGTAACGTTTAAGACATTAATGGCCTGTTGCCTGGAGGCGAAATAATATTTTTTCAGAATTGCATCTTGGAAAAAGTGGCGGTCAAAATCTGTGATTTCGCTTGGTTTTCCGATAAAATCACCGCTGATGAGGCTTTTGAAGGAGGGCTGGCAAGGAGGATTTTGGGTATGGGAGCTTTGCCCATGCAGCAAAAGCAGCAAGCCCAGGACAAAGAGATTGGCAAAGCAGAAGCTGCCGGGGCTGAAGCGAATTTTTCTGGTCAACAGAAGGATTAGGCAGAGGAGGCAAAAGAAAGCAAAAATTATTTTGATAAAAATGCCATCGAGCTGCAACGGCATAAGGAAGTGAGTCAGCCAATATCGGCTACTGGTGCAGGAAAGCAATAATACCCCAAAAGAGGGTGTTGCGAGCAAAGCAGCGGGCCAGCTCAGGCAGAGCCAGAAGACTGCCCAAGCAAAGATAATTCCAGCAATGATGCCGAT
Organism: Lentisphaeria bacterium; assembly: GCA_041670605.1. Classification (GTDB taxonomy): domain Bacteria; phylum Verrucomicrobiota; class Lentisphaeria; order Oligosphaerales; family Oligosphaeraceae; genus JAQVUB01. The sequence goes on along the minus strand of JBAXYW010000151.1, from coordinate 5,035 downwards.
GGCGTTGATTCGATAAATATGCGATACGACAAACAACAAGAAGGCTGGCAGCAGTATGCTCAGTGCCCGCCAATCCGGGGGAGCCTGCCGGGCACTGATGATTTTTGGCAGAGAAGCGGTCAGCATGAGCAAAAAAAGCAGCAGGAACAGGCTGTCCGGGCGATCCAGTGAAGACTGTTTCCAAGCCTGTACCATATACGGAAATTTTGTCAACAGCGGGATAAAGCCAGCCAAGCAAAGCAATGCGATCCGCGCTTCAAGGGAGAAAATCAGTTTGTGGCGGTTCGGTTTTGTCATGGCAATCCGTGTTCCTGTTCAGCTGGTTTATCCGCTTGAAGGGCTCTGGAGTTTTCCGTTTTGCTCCGTTTGGCGGCATCGGGGAAAAATGATCCTAAGATCCAGAGCAGGAGTACGACTGCGATCACCAGTAGGTATCCTAATGTCCGGTGGATTGAATCTGTGAAAGCGAGTTGACCGAAGAAATGGAAGAGGAGGATGGTTACGATAATTCGGATGGTATTGACAAAGATGATGCTTGGTAGAATAAAAAGGTAATGCAGGAAGGCCCATAATTTGCTGGTATGCTGGATTTTCACCATCAGGTATCCGAGCAGCAGCAGGATTTCCAGTTGTTCGATTCCGCTGCAGGCATCGGTGATGGCGATGCCGGAATCTGGCAACCGGATGCTGGTGAGGTGGTAATCTAAAGCGAAACCGCAGGCGCGCAAACTTTCCACCGAGAGGATGGTAGAGAGCAATCGGAGTGGGTAGCTCAGCATCAGGAAGATGGTTTCACGATTTGGAAGAATCATCGTGCAGAGCAGGACGGGCAGCAGAAAAATCAGGGTTGTCCGGAAGCCTCCCCAGAAACAGAAGGCTGCCAAAAAGAGCAGCAGTACCGGCAGTGTGCTGAGGAATCCGCTCAGGGTATAGTTTGGGGAAAAAAGACCGAATGCGAACATTATAAAAACAGCGAAAAGCAAGATCCAGGCTAGCCCTTTTTCCGGCTTTGAAGGTAGAAAGTGGGGCTCGCGGTTTTTGGGGAGTAGTTCGCAGGAATTGAGAAAGACCGCGATGCACAGCAGAAGCACCGCGGTGTTTTCGGCTGTATTGGCGGAGAAAAATACGGCTTTTGCGATGCTGAAAAAAAAGAGCAAAATCGAGGTCATCGCCAGTTGTGGAGTTAGCCGTTTCAAGCGCAGGCGCAACCAGTTTTGAGCCGAAGTGAAGAGGGAAGCTGGGAGAGATTTTTCTGGCATTCGAAGATGTCCGGTAGGGAGGCTGACAGTGTGTGGGAGCTGGTTGTTTTGTTACGGTTTTTGCTTGGCGGCTTCCTGTTCTTTTTTTCCCTGTTCCAGAAGTGCTTGTTGGATTCTGGGCGAATAAGAAGTGGCGATAGAATCATTCTCAAAGTAAAGCAAAAGCCTTCGACAGGTTTTTTGTGCAGCGCCATATTCAGCGGCGGCAAACTGCGTTTCCAGCATCTTCTGCATGGCGGCTCGCCAGTTTTTACGTGCCCGCAAGGTGGATGATTTATCCAGCATCAGGGCGTCAAGAGTATCAGCAGCCTCTCCGGCTTTGCCATTTTCCAACAGGCGCAGACCATAACATTCTCGGGTGGCAGGCCAGTTTGGAGCAGACTCCCAGACGGTTTTTGCAATTGCCAGAGCCTGAGCCTTTTCTCCGGTGATAGCTAATAACTCGGACAAGTTCAGTTGAGCATAAAAATATTTGGGGTGTTCTTTCCCGATTTGTTGATAGAACTTGATTGCTGGTTGCAGGCGATCCATACTCGCGAGCATGAAAGCGGCATGATAAAGCAGCTCAGGGTTCTGGGTCTGCAGACCGCCCAGGAGTTTTTCTACTTGTGCGTATTGATTTTGCCAAAAAGCCGCCATTGCTTTTAAAACCGGCAGGTATTCGCGGATTTCCGGATTTTCGCTTTGCTCGAGCATTGTGATCAGCTTCAACAGGCTGTCGCGCCGTTTGTGAGTGCTGCAGTAGTTCAAAAAATTATCCAGTAACTGGCGATTTTCGGGGAATTTTTGAGAGAGTGCGACATATTTTGCATCTGCTTCAGAAAATTTTTCCAAGCCCGTCAGGGCCAAGATGCTCAGCATGCTCGGATCAGGAGAATCCGCTTGTTTTATTTCCAACTTTAAGGCATCCTGCAAGGCTGACTGATAATTTTTCTTTTGCAGGTTGAATTCGATGGAGCGCTGCAGCAGGAATTCATCTTCCGGGAAGAAGCGTAGGGCTTTGTTGATCTCAGCGGCATCAAGTAGGTTTTCTTGTGCTTTATCGGCAATATCGATGCGAGTTAACAGGAGTTCGGGTTTGCGATCTTTCAGCATGATTCTGGCCAGCGCAGCGGCATTGGCCAGCTGATTATCTTGGAGCAGGTTGATCAGGTGTGGAAAAAGAGCTTGGTCGGCTCTGGCGCGAAAATCAATCAGGCTTGGATTTGAGATGAAAAATCGGGCTAGATTTTCAATTTCGAAATGATTTTTTTTCTGAATTTGAACCAATAAATTCAGTAGTTTTGCCATGGGTGACTGAAAACGGTTTCCGGTTTTTTCGTACGAAAACAGGAGTTTTTCGAGGTCTTTTCCCAGCAAAGCTTGCAAAGCGTCGAGGTAATATCCGCAAAGAAGCAAGTTTTTATCGCCGGTCTGGCATCTTTTGCTTAATTTTGCCAGTTCTTCTGGCCGATTAATCAGAGTCAGTGCTTCGGCATATCGACGGAGCAGGGACAGGCTCCAAAATCCGTTTTCCGGGTTTTTCTGATACGTTTCGGCGGCGTTTTCATATTGTTGCGCGGCGAAATAATAATCGCCGAGGATGGGGATGCCGTTAACGGGGTTAAGGGCGGCGGCTTCCTGAAGTCTGGCCAAGCCGGCTTCCGGTCGCTTGAAATGGGTCAGTTCCAAAGAGTGAAGATCGAGCAGACATTCAAAGACGATGAATTTATCGCCGCAGTCCAGCAAAGCGGAAAGCTCCTGAGCAGTTTGTTCTTTTGTTTTTTCCTTATCATGAGGAAGATATATGGAGATCAAGCGCCCCAGTGGGGAGTTGCGGATTTCGGGATTCGTAAGCGAAGCGAAGAGTTCTTCGGCCTGGGAATTTTTGCCGATGCTCAGTGCTGCATAAGTGTACTGCAGTGTTTCGCTTTCGCTGATGGGAATTTTTTTCTGTTCAAAGGAGTTGTAGGTTTCTCGGAAGGCACGGCTGCGGAAGAAATCTAGGCGGGCGTTTTGCAAGTATTCTGGCTTGAAGGCATTGAGGTTTGTGGCTCTGAGCCACAGCCAGGCGGCGTAATTCCACTCTTCCTCTTGGTCGAACCAATTGGCGAGGGTGGTGATGGCCAGTTCATTGTTCCAGTCGTTACGAATGACCTGCTGCATCAGTTCTTTTGCCTTGGCGGTTTCGCCCTGTTCATACGTTTGCAGGGCTTTCTGATAATATTCCACCTCTTGGTAGCTTCGCGTGACTAGATAATAGGTGGTGATAGCAAAGCAAAACAAAAGGATAAGGAGCAGCACAAACAGGATCAGATATTTGCCTTTTCGTCCAAAAATAACCATAAAAGTCTTCGGTGTTTTAAGGGTTGTTGGAAAGAAATCTCCTGATCAGTAAACAAAAATTTTGGCTAAAAACTGAAAAAATGCCCGGGGTGAGCGACATGCCCGAGCCTAGCGCAGGTTGAATTCGGCCTGCGTTTTATTTAACAACGACATTGACGAGGCGTCCGGGCACTGCAATCGTTTTGACGATGCTTTTTCCCTCCAGCAGCTTGATGATTTCAGCACTGGCCAGCGCCAGACGGATCATTTCTTCCCGTTCGGTCGCAGCAGGAATCAGCAAGCGGCTACGGGGTTTGCCGTTGATTTGAATGACGATTTCAATTTCTGAAATCTGCAATTTTGCTTCGTCATAAAGTGGCCAAGGGGCGTATGCGAGCGTATCTGGATTTCCCAAGCGCTGCCAGAGTTCTTCGGCGATATGCGGTGCCAGGGGGCTGAGTAGCAACACAAACGACTTCATGCTCTCAAGATTGCGGTTTTTCAGTCGGCTGAATTCATTGACAAAGATCATGAGCTGGCTGATGGCGGTATTATAACTGAGGTTTTCAATATCTTCGGTCACTTTTTTGATCGTCTGGTGAAGTACCCGTTCGTTGTCAGGTTCCAACGGATCAGAAGAGATTTCTGCAGCCAATTCACCGGTATCGGTATGGATGATCATTTTCCAGGCCCGGTAGAGGAAGCGGTAGACGCCTTCGACGCCATCTGTGTTCCACGGTTTAACTTCTCGCAGGGGGCCCATGAACATTTCATACAGGCGGAAGGCGTCTGCTCCGTAGCGTTTGATGATTTCATCGGGATTGACCACATTTTTCAAGGATTTAGACATTTTGGCGGGCAGCATGGTGAGCTCTTCCCCGCTTTCCTTATGGAAGTATTTCCCGTCGCGGTTTTCGACCAAGTCATTTGGCACCAGAACGCCGCGTTGATCTTTATAGGAGATGCCCAGGATCATGCCTTGATGGATCAGACGTTTCCATGGCTCCGGGTGGGAGACATAGCCCAGATCATAGAGCACTTTATGCCAGAAACGAGAATAGAGCAGGTGCAGGACGGCATGTTCAGCGCCGCCCACATAGAGGTCGACTGGCATCCAGTATTTCTCCTTTTCCGGATCCCATGCAGCCTGGTCATTGTGGGGGTCGATATAGCGCAGATAATACCAGCAGGACCCCGCCCACTGCGGCATCGTATTGGTTTCTCTGAGGCAGGTTTGCCCGGTTTTGTTGTCCTGATATTTCAGCCACTCCTTCGCGCGCGCCAGCGGCGGTTCGCCATTTGTTGTCGGTTTATAATCCTCCAATTTCGGCAATATGACCGGGAGTTCTTCTTCGGGCACCAAGGTGACGGAGCCATCCGGATGATGAATCAGCGGGAACGGTTCTCCCCAATAACGCTGCCGTGAAAAGAGCCAGTCACGCAGTTTGAAATTCACGGTTGCTTTGCCGATG
>JBAXYW010000150.1:0-9374 GCA_041670605.1 Lentisphaeria bacterium | reverse complement strand
TCATATCGCCTGAGTAAAGGCTTTTCTGCGCGATTGAACAAAAAGGAACACACTTTTTCCTAATGGCTCAGGCGGTAAACAAAAATATTTCCCTTGCTGATGGAGAATAGGCCGAACGCGTCAAGCGTTCCGGCCTCCATTCGGTGTGCAGGGAACCACAGTATTCAGTACGGTCAACAATGGAATTGTCCAGTAAGGAAAACGCGATTTTCTACAACCCCTTTTTCCTCAAATTTTGCTTTTTGAGCATATGAGTCAAGCAGTCTGAATTTTGATTGATATTCATACCAGGGCTACGCTAAAAACACCTTCCAAACGAACAAATAGGACAGAATACATATTCTTACTAAACCATACGAATTCTGCCATTGCTATGGGATGGCTATGACTATTTTTCTTGAAAAACTCTTTTTCCCGGTTTTTTGTTTGTAGTTTTTTACTTTTATGATAGATTTCTTTTGATCCGTTTTTTCCCGTGTTCTTTTTTTTGCGTGTGCTTATGCCTCTCATTGAAAAATCAACATATCAAGCCCCATTTTTTTGCGGCAATGCGCATTTTCAGACGGTGATCCCCAGTTTCTTTCGCAAGGAAGCGGAGTTGGTATACCAACGTGAGGCGTTTGAAATCCCGGATGGCGACTTTCTTTTTCTGGACTGGGCCAGATGCGGGCAGTCGACGAAGGACTTGCTCATTGTCAGTCACGGTTTGTGCGGCCATACCCAGCGCCACTACATCGTTAGCCTGATCCGAAGCTTTCAAGCCATGGGCGTCGATTGCCTTGCGTGGAATTTCCGGCTTACCGGACAATGTCCCAACCGATTGCTGAAAATGACAACCAGCAATTCAACGGATGAACTGGACTGGATCACCCGTCATGCCATTGCAAAAGGAGGTTATCACAGAGTCTTTCATGCAGGCTACAGTATGGGGGGAAACATCTCCCTCCTGTATCTGTCCCGAGAGGCCGACCACATACCAGTGGAAGTCGCCGGCGGAGTCGCTTTCTGTGCCACCATCGACATACCGGTCTGTACGCGCTTGCTGGATTCCACAGCCGGAAAAGTATATACGAAGTACTTTCTCAAAAAGTTGATGCGTGGTTTACAGGAGAAGCATAAACAATATCCCGATAAAATTGATTTGGCGTCGTTGGCGCAAATCAGGAACTTTCGGGATTTTGATGATCGTTTTACCGCGCCTTTGATGGGCTTCAAGAATGCCGAAGACTATTGGCGGAAAGCCAGTGCCTGTTCTTGGTTGAAAAACCTGAAGGTGCCGACCTTGCTGGTAAATCCGGAAAACGATCCCTTCTTGGGAGGGGATTGCTACCCGGTCGAGTTGGCGCGAAAAAGCAAGGCACTGTATCTGGAAATCCCACAGGAAGGTGGACATTGCGGATTTATTACCCAAAAAGGACACGAATGGTGGCCCGCCTTTCGGGCGAAAGAATTTTTCCGGGAGGTCGTTTCAAACCGTTGCTGATTTTTCTGCCGCCCCAAATAAGCCCCATGGGAAGCAGCCGTTGCTCTCAACAACCAAAAAAGGAGAACATGCCATGAAAATTGTCAGTATCGCACGTGAAATGGGAGCGTTTGGTGAAGAAATTGGTCAGCGAGTAGCCAAACATTTGCATGGCTCCCTGTTGGACAAGACCTTTCTGGAAAAACGTTGTTGCGAACTCGGTGCCGATCCGAAAACGCTGGATCGTTACGACGAGAAGAAGCCCGGTTTTTTCGCTTCGTTTTCTGCTGATCAGGATTTCTACCTGCATATGCTGAAGGCCGTCCTGTATCAGGAAGCGCTTAAAAGTTCTTGTGTAGTCCTTGGCAGAGGAGGCATCTTCCTGTTGAAACCACTGCCCAATTGCCTTAGAATTCGTTTGATCGCTCCGCGAGAAGTGCGGATTGCCAGAGTTTGCCAGCAGTATGATTGCAGCGAAGATAAAGCTGCAAAAATGATCAATCAGAGTGATCGGGATCGGGCTGGATTCTATCAGTATCATTTCAATCTGGATTGGCGGCAGGACAGCGAATATCACGCCATCCTGAATACAGAGTTTCTGGGCATCGAATACACCGCCGACATCATCCAAATGCTCTGCGACCGCTTGATTACGCCGGAAGCGGAACATCAAGGGGAGAGCATGCTGAGCAACCGGATTATAGCTCAGGAAATTGCCAAAAAAATCCTTTTCGAAAAAGAACTCCCAATCCAATTTCTGGAAGTCCAGTGCAATGAGGGCAAGGCCATTCTGTTTGGGGTAAGCGGTTCGGAAGTTCTCTGCCGGCAAGCAAAAGAAATCGCCATGCAAGTCGATGGTGTCAAAGAAGTGGAAAACCGCATCCAAGTCATTCGAGAACAGCCTTTTCGAAGAATGTAAAACAGGGAAAATTCCCCGGATTTGATGTAACAAGCAAGGCTCAGTGAAAAGCGTTGATATGGATTTTTTACGTTTAAGTGGCAAAAATATCGTGCTGATGGGGGTCGCTAACCGGCGCAGTGTCGCTTGGGCTGTGGCAGAAGCTCTGAAGGAGGCACAGGCAAACCCCATCTTTGTGTTCAAAGATCAGGAACTCCTGGAAAAAAACCGCTCCTTAATCGGAGCGGCGGCGACCGCGCTTGTCTGCGATGTCGAATCCGAAGCAGACATTGCTTCTCTGAGGGATGCCGTGGCGGCCAAAGTCCCGGTCGTTCATGGCTTGGTTCATTCCTTGGCCTTTGCCAACTTCAGTGAAGGAATCAAGCCTTTTCACGCGACCCTGAAACGGGACTTTCTGCAAGCCGTTGATATTTCCTGTTTTTCACTGCTTCAAGTGAGTAATCAGCTCAAAGAACTCTTCAGTCCGGATGCCTCCATCGTGACCATGAGCATTTCCACGACCCGAATGGCTTCCGAAAATTATGGCTATATGGGACCCATCAAGGCGGCGCTGGATTCCAGCGTCGTCTTCCTGGCAAAATCCCTCAGTCAGGAAGTCTCCCCGAACATTCGGGTAAATGCGGTGGGTGCTGGGCTGTTGAAAACCTCTTCTTCGGCCGGAATTCCCGGCTACATTGACGCTTACTTCTACGCCGAGAAAGTCATTCCCCGAAAACAGGCGCTTGCTACTCGGGAGGCAGGCGATGTTATCGCGTTCCTTCTCAGCGAGCGCTCCAGTGGAATTAATGCCCAGACTGTGATCGTGGACGCCGGCTTGAGCATTAATTATTTTGACCGTGAGCTGGTGCGTAAAATCAGCATTGAATAAGGAGCCGTTAGAAAAGAACCTTGTTATTTTTAAGCGACTCATCAGCATGAACTCCCTTTTGAAATTTGAAATTTGAGATTGGCCATGAAAGAAACTTTTGCGGAATTATTGAACCAGGATCGTGAATATGTGTTGCCGACCTATGGGCGGGATACCATGCTGGTGCGTGGTGAAGGCTCCCGGGTCTGGGACTTCTTCGGCAATGAGTACCTTGATTTTACGATGGGTATCAGTGTCTGCAACCTCGGCCATTGTCACCCGGCTGTCAGCAAAGCCATCGCCGAACAGGCCGGGAAATTGGTTCATTGCTCGAACGTCTTTTACAATGAAAATCAACCCCGCTTGGCTGCCGTAATCGCCCAAAAAAGCTTCGGCGGCAAAGTGTTTTTCTGCAACAGTGGAGCTGAAGCGAACGAGGGACTGATCAAGTTCGCTAGACGCTGGGGTAGCCGCAATGGCGGACGTTATGAAGTTATTTGTGCAACACATTCCTTCCATGGCCGTACCCTGGCGACGCTTGCTGCTACCGCAAAGCTGAAGTATCGGGAAGGATTTGCCCCGGATATGAGCGGTTTCGTCTTTGCCGAATTCAACCAACTTGAAGCGATCAAGGCCGTGATTACCCCAAACACCGTGGCCGTCCTAGTCGAACCAATCCAAGGAGAAGGCGGAATCCATCTCGCACGACCGGAATTCATGCAGGGCTTGCGTAAACTCTGTGACGAAAATGACCTGCTCCTGCTCTTTGACGAAGTGCAAAGCGGCATGGGACGCACAGGTAAGTACTTTGCTTATCAACACTATGGCATTGAACCGGATGGTATCAGCATGGCAAAAGCCCTCGGTAATGGCATCCCTATGGGCGCTTTTGAAATCCAGGCGGAATACGCTGAACTCTTTGAACCAGGCGTGCATGGTAGCACCTTTGGTGGCAGCCCCTTGGCTTGCGCCGCTGCACTGGCTGTCTTCAAGGTCATGGAAGACGAACAGGTTCTGGAAAATGTGCAGGAGATGAGTTCGTATTTATTTGCCAGACTGAAAGAATTTAAGAAAGACTTTTCGTTCATCCGGGATGTCCGGGGGATGGGCTTACTGGTCGGCGTCGAAGTCGGCGACCGCGTCGTTGCCCTGCAGACCGCTTGCAAAAAACGCCGTCTGTTGACGCTCACTGCTGGTGAAGGTGTTTTGCGACTGCTGCCTTCGCTGAAAGTCACCCGCTCTGAAATTGACCATGCCTGCGATATTCTGACTTCCGCTCTTGCGTATGTCGCATCCTGATCGGCCTTTCCCAAATTTAAAATACTGTAGTATTCATTAAGGAGCATTCCATGCGTATAGGTCTTTGCGGTTTTGGAAATATGGCTAGGCATCATGCTCAGATGCTGAAAAAACATGGCTCGGATATCGAATTGTGCGGCATCGCAGATGTACGCGCCGAACGACGACAGCTCGCCGCCGAAGATTTCCCCGAAATAAAACTCTGGGAAAGAGGACAGGATATGATCGAATCCGGCGGCCTGGACGTCGTCTTCGTCTGCGTGCCGACCTTCCTGCATGCGGAAATGAGTATCTTGGCTTTCCGGAAAGGCTGTCACGTCTTCTGCGAAAAGCCGATGGCGCTGAATCCCGGTCTGTGTAAAGAGATGCTGACTGCTTCGGAACAAAGTGGAAAAATCCTGCTGATCGGCCAAGTCTTACGATTTTGGCCGGAATATTGTGTCTTGAAAGAAGCCGTCTGCCAGAAAACCTATGGTGAATTGCGCGCCCTCTCCATGACTAGGGTAGGGGGAGTCTCGACCGGCTGGGAAAACTGGTATCTGGATGAAAAACGCGGCGGAATGCAGATTTTTGACCGTCATATCCATGATAGTGATGCCGTGCTCTGGCTACTGGGAAAACCACGTTCTGTTCAGGCTTTCGGATTTTCTCTAAATCCGGAAACTCAAGGCGGAATCAATCATAGTTTTACTCATTATGATTTTGGCGATGACGTGGTGGTGAGCGCCGAAGGAAGCGCGGATATGCCAAAAGGATTTCCGTTTACTGCCGCTTATCGGGCGACCTTTGAAAAAGCCTGCCTGGAATTTAACAACCGGAATACTCCAAGCCTTGTTCTATATCAGGATGAACAAAAATCTTGCCCTTTGGAAAGGGAGGCCAAGGAAGAAGTGCAGAGTGGCCTGAATATCTCGGCTGCCGGCCCGTATTTCAATGAGCAGGTCTATTTCTTTGATTGCATCCGAAAGGGAAGAAAGCCCGAAACCGTGACGGCGGCACAGGCCATGCAGACTATCGAATTGGTGCGCGCGGAAATCGAAAGTGTCCGCAGTAATAAACCCGTTCTCCTGAAGTGAGGTGTGCAATGAAAATAACGCTACTGATTTCTGCTGTACTGCTCCTCTGTTGTGCCTGTGAACCCGCAAAACCCGCCGCCCCGGTAAAACAACAACCCACCGTCAAAAAATCAACGCAATCATTGCGTCAGGAAGTGCAGAGCGCAGTGGATTATGGTATCGGCGCTACGCAGTTGGAGGCGAAAAAAAGGGCAGTGAAAAAAATTGACCAGATCAATGAAAAACATAATAAAGATTTGGAAGAGGCCCTGAAATAAGAATGAACAGCGTGTTGAAACAAATGATCCTGCATAAAGGACGCGAAAAGTCCCTGTTGCGACGGCACCCCTGGATTTTTTCCGGCGCCATTAAAGAGGTTATGGGAGAGCCTAACCCGGGTGAAACCGTTGAAGTACTCGCCTGTGACGGCAGCTGGTTGGCCAGAGCCGCGTTTTCTCCCGCATCGCAAATCCGCGCCAGAGTTTGGACTTTTGCCCAGGACGAAGGGGTGGATGCGGATTTCTTTGTTCATCGCCTGCAGCAAAGCTTAGAATATCGGGAAAAAATTGGGGTCGCACAGCAGAGCAATGCTTATCGCCTGGTGCATGGCGAAGCCGATGGCTTGCCAGCTTGTGTGGTGGATCGCTATAATGACTTCTTATGCTGCCAGTTTCTCAGCGCCGGTGCGGAATTCTGGAAAAAAGAAATGATCGCTGCCCTGGCCGGAATTGCCGGCCTGCGGGGCATCTATGAACGTTCCGATAATGATTCGCGTACCCGCGACGGCCTGCCGCTGAGTACCGGTACGCTCTGGGGAGAAGATCCGCCAGAAAAATTGCTAATCCAGGAAAATGGACTGCATCTGCAGGTGCATTTGCAACAGGGACATAAAACTGGATATTATCTGGATCAGCGTGACAGCAAAATGGCGCTGACCAAAGACCTCTGCAAAGAGGCCAAGGTACTGGATTGCTGTTGTTACAGTGGCGGATTTGGAATCCGTGCCCTCAAAGCTGGAGCAGACTCCGTCTGTTTTGTGGATGCCGCCGATAAATCTCTGCAATGGACAGCCGATAATGCGGCTTTGAATGAAGTCCCTGCCGAAAAAATGGAACTGTTGAAAGGCGATGTATTTCAGCTGCTGCGTACTTTCCGGGATTCCCGGCGCAGTTTTGATGTGATTATTCTCGATCCCCCGAAATTTGCTGATACCCAGATCCGTCTGGAAAAAGCCGCCCGTGGATATAAGGACATTAATCTGCTGGCAGCAAAACTGTTGCGACCCGGTGGCATGCTTTTTACCTTCTCTTGCTCCGCTGCCATGACACCAGAATTTTTCCGCAAAGTCATTGGTGATGCCGCTCGGGATGCTGGAAGGGATGCCCTGCTGGTACGCAGTTTCGCCCAGGCACCCGATCACCCCCAAGCCCTGAATTTCCCGGAAGGGCATTATTTGACCGGATTACAGCTGCAACTTCGCTAAAAGCCGCCAGTAGAATGAGCGGTCGTGGCGAAATATACCCCCGTGTGCAAGGAGCTTTCAGTATACCATGCAAAACCTGCAAAAAATCACCTATCCCTGCAGTATTGACAACAGTCTGCAGCCCGCGTATCAGCTGCTGGCCTCCGGAACCTCGCCGCGCCCCTTGCTGGTTGCACTCCATACCTGGAGCGGTAATTACGAAAATGGCATCGAGCGATATGTTGATCTCTGCAGACAGAAAAACTGGCACCTGATCTATCCGAATTTCCGCGGTCCAAATAATACCCCTGATGCCTGCGGCTCAGACCTAGTTACGGTAGATATTGGTGATGCGGCAATCTTTATGCAAAAGAATTTCCTCGTTGATCCTTCCCGCATCTATTTAAGTGGTGGTTCCGGCGGCGGACACGCGACACTGCTGGTAGCCGGAAGATACCCGGAAATCTGGGCAGCGGCCTCAGCCTGGTGCCCGATATCTGATATTGCGGCCTGGCACCGGGAATGCTTGGATACCCGACATCAGGGCTATGCTGACCATATTGAATTGGCCTGCGGCGGGAACCCCACGACTCATGCCAAAGCATGGTCAGAAGCTCTGAAACGTTCCCCTCTGACCTATCTGAAAAATGCCGCCAACCTTCCGCTGGATATTAATACCGGAATTCACGACGGACATACCGGTAGCGTCCCCATCAGCCAGGCAATCCATGCATACAACCTGCTGGCCAACCGGGACGAGCAAATCGCCCAGCAGGATATCGACTGGATGCTCGCTGAAGAGAAAGTCCCCAAACACCTGCGCTGGCTGGAAAACGATCCCGCTTTCGGTACATATCTTGTCTATTTGCGGAAACAATCCAAGCGGGTACGATTGACCTTGTTTGAAGGTGGACATGACCTGCTGATCTGGCCGGCTCTCGATTGGCTCGAACGCCAAAAAAAAGGACAGCAACCCGATTGGACACCAGGAAAGCCCAACCCGACAAGTGCTTCCGGAAACAACGAACTAAGCCGCTAAGAAATTCTTTTCGAACAACAATTTACACTGATTTTGACGGATTCGAATACTGCTTCAGGAAAAGCAGAGCCTCCCGATAGCCTTCAAAGCCCAGTCCGACAATCGTTTTGCAGCAAGCCATCCCGGCATAGGAAATGCGACGGAAATCTTCCCGTTGCTGTACAGCACTGAGATGCACTTCCACGGCAGGAATATTCACTGCCTTCAAGGCGTCCAAAATCGCAATGCTGGTATGAGTATACGCCGCCGGATTGATCACAATGCCGGTAAATTTTCCGTAAGCCGCTTGGATTCTATCAACCAAGGCACCTTCATGATTGGACTGAAAACAATCGACTTCCAGCTGTAATTCGGCGGCGGACTTTTTGATATAATCCAGTAATTCCTCATAACTTTGCTGTCCGTAAATCTGCTTTTCCCGGATTCCCAGCAGATTGATATTCGGCCCGTTAATGACCAGAATTTTCATAAAAATCCTCCAGTATAGCTTGTACCGTCGTTTTGGGACTTGAACGATTGTCGATAACGCAGTCTGCAGCCTGCAGATAAAGGGGTGCCCTTTGTTGGAACAGTTGCTCAAGCGCTTCCGGCGAATTGGACAGAGGTCTACCCTTGCGAGACAATAATTGCAAATCTCGTCTCAGATAATACAAGCGCCCATTGCGTTTGAGTTGTCGGATGTTTTCCTGATTCAGCACCATGCCTCCCCCAGTTGCAATGACCTTGTCGCTCAGTTCAGCGCAGGCGCAGATCGCCTCACTCTCCAAACGCCGGAAAAATGCTTCGCCGTGCAACGCAAAAATCTGCGGAATCAGACATTGCGCTTTTTCCTCAATTTGCTGATCCGTATCCAGAAAATCACGCTTCAAGGCCTTTGCCAACATTTTCCCAAGCCGCGATTTCCCACAACCCGGCATCCCTATCAAAACTAGATTACACTTTGACATGATGGCAACTCCAACCCCAAAAACCAAAAAAAACTTCTGCTAAACAGCAGTTCTTCTTTTTGCACAATATAATACTGACAGCACCGCCGCACAAGAAAAGAGCCAAGGAAACAAAAAGTTGTTTCCCAGAAGTAGCTTACGCAGGGCATTGAGTACGTGGGCGTTTGTAGTCCAGACTTCAGGCTGCGTCAAAAGCGAGCTTCAGCTCGCGTTCCCCCTCCCCACAACTTACAACTTACAACTTACAATCCCCCGCTCCCTCCCCGTCCCCCTCCCCACAACTTACAACTTACAACTTACAACTTACAACTTACAACTTACAACTTACAACTTACAACTTACAT
>JBAXYW010000149.1:0-9419 GCA_041670605.1 Lentisphaeria bacterium | reverse complement strand
TATTTCATAGTTCTTAAGTTAACGCATATGGGCGAGGAAACCTGCAAAAAATCTCGGGGATATTAACGGATCGATTACAATGATGTTCATTTTTTGCTCTCTTTTTACTGATTTATTCTCTGTACAAGTTGAAAGTTGTCCAAGTTCATCTAATGTATTGCATTGAACATTGTTTGCGTGAGATGTTCTTTATATAGATTTGCACATCAGACACTGTTTCGGGAAAGAAACAGCTTCGGATGATAGCAGAATGGGTCAGTGCAAACCGTTGCAACAGTTGATGAAGGAATAGAATTGTTTTTTGGCTGAAGGGTTCTGAGCCACTGAGGAATGTTTTTTTGACCCTGCCGGTCAAGTTGTGTTCTTTTCTTCAAGACTTCAGGGCGTTCAGCAGTAATTTTCATGAAAAGTAAAGTAGAACTGCGGCAGCAGATCAAACAGAAGCTCTCGGATTTAGGCAGGACTTCGCCAAGAGAGTTTTTGCCTTTGCTGCAAAATCTTCGTAACTTGAAAGAGTTATGGGCAGTTCAGACACTGGCGGCTTATCTGCCCATTGGAGCCGAGCCTGACCTGCGTACTTTTCTAAAAGAATGGCTGCTTGACAAACGTCGCTTGCTGTTGCCCCGCTACGATTCCTCTGCCGGCTGTTATGAATTAGCGGCAGTTTCTGATATTGAGCGGGACACTGTGCGAGGTTATTACGGTATTCTTGAGCCCTCACCGCTATTATACAAAGTTATTCTTTCCGCTGATACTCCTGGCGCTTGGCTGGTACCGGGTTTGGCGTTCAGCCGGACCGGAACTCGTCTTGGCAGAGGAGCGGGGTATTATGACCGTCTTCTAGCACCTTCCACCGCGTTGAAAATCGGGGTGTGCCTGGATTGCCAGTTGATGACCGGAATTCCGCTGCAAAAACATGATGTAAAAATGCACTGCATTGTCACCGAAACACGCATAGTCAAGTGCCAGGAGTTGGCAGGGGAGTTGGCTCAATAAGCCCAGCCACTGACACAACCCCCACTTTTCGGCTGCGGCTGAAAAGAGGGATAAACCGAAAAAGGGAATAGAAAAATGTCTGAATTGACGTCATGGATTTATTTGGGAAGTTTAGGGGATCAAACGGAGTTGCCGTATGTCATTGTGATTATCGTGATGTTGGCCATCATCATCCTCTGGATGTGGTTGCAGAACCGGGCGCAAAATCGGCATGCCGGCAATCTGGATGCCGCACGTGAAGAGGCCGAGAAAGTACTCAACCAAAGCCAGCAAGAAGCCGAGCAGCTGCGCAAAAATGTCCGGATGGAAGCCGATGTGATTCTGAAAGAGGCTAAAATCAGAGCCAAGGAAGAAGTCCTGGTCGCCAAAGACGAATTTGAGGAAAATTATAAACAACGCAAGCGGGAACTGCAGAAAGCGGAAGAACGGCTTACCACCAAGGAAGATAATGTTGATAAAAAGTTAGAGCATCTGGACTCCCGCCTGAATGAATTGGAAAAACGGGATCAGGATTTCAAACAACAGAAAGAAGAGCTGAAGCAGAAACAGGAAGAGCTGAAAGCGAAAATCAATCAACAGATCCTTGAACTGGAGCGGGTCGCCAGTTTATCACAGGAAGAAGCCAAGCAGATTCTGCTGACCCGGCTGGAAGAGTCGCTGGAAAACGAACGTGGTGTACTCATTCGCCGCTATCAGGAAGAGAATAAACAGCGCCTGATTCAGGATGGCCAAGAAGTCATGGTGGCCGCAATGCAGCGCTATTCGGGGGATGTTGCCTATGAGCGAACCACGTCGACCGTACCTTTGCCCAATGAAGACATGAAGGGGCGAATCATCGGTCGGGAAGGACGCAATATTCGGACCATTGAAGCCGCCACAGGCTGCAATATTCTGATTGATGACACCCCGGAAGCGGTAGTGATTTCCTGCTTTGATCCAGTTCGGCGGGAAATTGCCCGGATCACCATGGAACGTCTGGTCTCGGACGGACGGATTCATCCGGCCCGGGTGGAGGAAATCGTTAATAAGGTTAAAAAAGAAATTGAAAATGAGATTCAGAAAGCTGGTCAAGAGACGGTGGAGAAACTGGGGATTGCCCGTTTGCGTCCGAATATCATCGCCTTACTCGGTCGTTTAAAGTACCGCTACAGTTATTCGCAAAATGTTCTGATGCATTCGATTGAAGTGGCCAATATGATGGGTGCCATTGCGGTGGAAATTGGCTTGGATGAGCGGAAGGCTCGTCGGGCGGGGTTGCTGCATGATATCGGCAAAGCCGTCGATCACGAAGTGGAAGGCTCGCATGCCTTGATCGGGGCGGACTTATTGAAACGCGCTGGCGAAGAAGAGGACGTCATCAATGCCGTTGCCGCCCATCACGAAGATACTGAAAAAACCAGTCTGATGGCAATCCTGGTACAGATTTGCGATGCCTTGAGTGCCAGCCGACCGGGAGCCCGCTCCGAAACGACAGAACTGTATCTGCGTCGTCTGGAACAGCTTGAAACTATCGGCAATTCCTTTGAAGGAGTTGAGAATTGCTTTGCCATTCAAGCCGGACGTGAACTTCGCGTGATCGTTCAACCAGAAAAAGTTTCAGAAAATACGGCTGCCATCATCGCACGTGAAATGGCAGAACGCATTGAGAAGGAAATGCGCTATCCCGGCCAGATTCGCGTCTCGATTATCCGGGAAACCCGATCCATCGACTACGCAAAATAAGGTAAGGCGAACATTTCTTTTGAGAGGATCGCGGTTCGCTTTCATCCTGAAAAAAAGAAGATAGAGCCTGAAAAAGAGACTGCAGGCCAAAGCCGGCACTACAAACACAGGCAGCTAAAAATGTCCTTTGCGCCTTTCGGAAGATTTTAACCAAGCAACTGGCTACTCTTAGTATAGGCAAACAAAGCGACAGCCTACAAAATTATTTTTCCCCAAGAACCTCATTTTACATCAGGAGCCTGTTTTCATGAGTGAACGCAATTACGATTTCAAGAAACGGATGCGTGAGATCCATCGTCCGGAGCGGCGGGACTTCCAAGCAGTTCCGGCGGCCAATGAAGTTGAGATTACTGGCGATTGGCAACTGGCTTTGAACCCCGGTTTTGCGCTTGGTGGGAAAAAAGCGCTGTTTGATTTTCAGCAGTATCTGCAGATCAGCATGAAACTTTCGCTCCGAATCGCCGGAGCGGCAGACCCTATTTGCCCCCGAATTGTGCTGCGCCAACAGGCTCTTGCCAGCGCCCGCGGCAGTTTTATGCTGGACGTCAAGGCCGATGAAATCATCCTGAGTACAGTGGATTTGCAAGGGCTTTGGAGCGGAATTGTTTATCTGGAAGACACCATGAACCTTCGCGAAGCCCCCTTTCTACCACTGGGTTCCCAAGAACACAAACCGTTGATTAAGGTACGGCGAACCCATTCCGGTTGCGGAAATGATGACTTTCCGGATTGGCAACTTTGTGCAATCGCCCATGCCGGCTTTAACACGATTGACGTCTTTGTCAAAGATTTTGACAAAACGACACGTGGCTACTGTGATATCAATGATCTGATCGAACGAGCCGCAGAATATGGCCTGGATACTTTCATATATAATTACATGACGACCTACAAGCACCCCGAAGATCCCGACGCAGAACAGTTTTTTGATTCCGTGTACGGAGAGCTATTCCGCCGTTATCCCGCTGCCGTTGGGATCGGCTTGTGTGGAGAATCGTTGGAATTCCCCAGCAAAGACCCTGCCACAACCGGGAAACGCTGGCGCGATAGTGTGGTCGATGGCATTCCGGACACCCGTCCCAGCCCCGGCTGGTGGCCTTGCGAGGATTATCCGGCCTATATTGACGGCATACGGCGCGCGATTCGGAAGGTGAAACCCGACGCGGAAATTATCCTTAACACCTATAACTGGGGTTATGTCCCGGCAGAACAACGCCGGAAATTCCTGGCCGCACTGCCAAAAGATATCATTATCCAAGTGACCTATGAAATTTTCAAGGAACACCGGATTGAGGGATTAAGTTGCCCGATCATGGATTATACGATTTTGGCCACCGAACCCGGCGAATACTTTACCAGCGAGTGCACGATGGCTCACGAACTAGGCCTTGAACTGTGCTCCACCACCAATACGATTGGTTCGACTTGGGATTTTGGAGCCGCTCCCTATGTGCCAACACCCTATCGCTGGATCAAGCGCTTCAAGCATCTGAACCAGGCCTTGAAAAACTGGGGGCTGACCCGGCATTACGAAACCCACCATTATGGCTGGTGGCCAAATATGGTCATCGATTTGCGCAAAGCCAATAGCTTGGCTCCCCGCGAAGAGGATTTGGAAGCATATCTCGAGAAAGTAGCCATTCGGGATTATGGCAAAACGGCGGCTCCGCAGATACTTTCAGCCTGGCGTTATTGGAGTGAAGCAATGGATTTCTACGTCGCTTCCAACGAGGATCAATATGGTCCTTGGCGGGTCGGCTCAGCTTATCCGCTGATTTTCCAGCCGAATATCACGCGCACAATGAGCTCGAAGGAGATCCAGTTCCCGACCGCGCCGCAAGCCAATAATGGTCACCGCATTGTGAAAACTCTGTATCAGCCGTATGAGAACGTAAATCAGAGTCCCGGCCCCTTGCGCTATCCCAAAGAGATCAAACAGCTTGAAAAGATGTTAAAACTCTGGGAACAGGGTCTGCAGATTGTCCGTTCGGCTTTGGCCTTGATGCCGGAACGCAAACGCTTGGAAGGCGAACGCCAGGCCGCACTGGGTGAATTTATCCTGCATTCCATCCGCACAACCATCCATGTCAAACAGTGGTGGCTCCTGAATACCAGACTCCTGGCATCCGGTCAAAAAGAGGAAATGCTCGATATCCTTGAACAGCTTAGAAAATTGGCCGCGGACGAAATCCAGAATGCCCGGGAAACCATCCCGGCAGTGGAACTGGATTCGCGCTTGGGATGGGAACCCAGCATGGAATATGTCTGCGATAAATGGCACTTGGAATGGAAAATCCGCCAGGTCAACAGCGCCCTGCGCGAAATCGCCGATTATCAGAAAATGCTGGAATTATAAGGGTAGGGCGGGCTAGCTCGCGTTCTCCGTTCCCGGATCCGCCCCCAGAATGTAGCCGGAGCTTCCAGCTCCGGATCCGTTCGCGTTCTCGGCGGTCGCAAGCGACCGCCAACAGAACAGGAGATATGTGTTTGTAAGTACGGAAAAACGCTTGCGTAAGTGATAAAGCTTTGGGTACGGATGAAGTTTGGCGATGCAGAGGCCTGCGTCGCCTACTTTCCGCCAGCATATGATTTATGGGTATTCGTGTCTACTCTCAGAAATCCCAGATATTGAGGCCGATTTGCGGATGGAAGACTCGATTCAGCTGGCCTTCTTCTTTGCTGATACATAATTCCACCGTAGCGCTAACCACGGCAGTGGCCAGATGCCCGCCGAAAACCTGATAGTCAGACCCGGCAAATGTGGCATGCATATGCAGATAGACTTCTTCGTTCTGGAAGGAAATATTCCCAGTCAACGAAGTCATTTCAAAAGCTCCCTCAAAGGTCTGCTGCTGATATTTCTTTGTTGTGGGTTCAAAAAATCCGAGATTGATGGATTTGACTGCGCCCAGCCCACGGATCGTTCCGGCTCGAAGTTTATGAAAGACACAGAATTTTTTCACGCAGCTGATGATTTCGTCTCCCGGATCGAGTCGGAGGAAATATGAATGGTTGATTTGCTGATAAGTAATAGGCATTTTCATTCTCCTTTTCAGTACTATTGAGCGGTTCCCTGCAGTGGGAGCCAGAAAGGGATAGAGAGGTTGCCGGCCTTGTCACGGGCGGAGCAGCGCAGCCATTGCCGGCCTTTGCTTTTGCTGCGCAAAATATTCAAATCCGCATTTTCACCGAGAGGGAAGCGATGTTGCCAGGTGTCTTTCCCCTGCTCGTCAACTGCACTGACGTCAAGAGCGGCAAGACCACTTTGGTCGAAAGCATTCCATTTCAACAGATCTGGAGTCTTGTCATCCTCCGGAATGCCATGAATGAAGAAGTCATCCAGCAGTAGCAGATCCCGGTCTTCGGTTCTCAGTCGCCGGAAACCAACACTCTTGAAAGTGAGTGTTTTCAATTCTTCTTCCTTCATGCCGCTGTCCAGCAGCATTTGCCGGACATCGAAGCTAAAATTTTGCCATTGGCCGGCCGTCCAGGTAAAGGTCTGCGTGCGGTTTAATTCAAGAATATTTTTACGTGGTTTGGTCAGTGAAATGGTATAAACCTTGTCCTGATCTGTGGTCAGCAAGACATGGGTCTGGAGATCATCCCGCAGAACTGGGCATTGCAGGCGGAAAGCCAGGCAGGGGTATTTCTCCGGCTGCCATTTCACCTTGGTCGAGATTGTAGCATGCCGCTTATAAGTGTAATTCGCCAGACAGGTAGAAGCGCCGGCTTTTTGCCGAATTTCAAGGTCGCCGGCGCGTTCCGGGGGAATTGTACTAAAATTCAGAGTCGAGCTATCGCGTCCATCCCAGTTATAAAAGGTGTGGATGCTATTTGAGAAAGTGATCTGTTCCCAGCTGGGCCCGGTTTTGTCTGCGGCATAATCGACCTTGATCGGAATCGGATACCTCGCCGTTGTATTGCCGGCGCCATCCTGCAGATTATCGAGGGCGAACTCGATCGTATCGCCATCCTTGGACTGATTGAGTTCATCCCGCAGAATCAAGGGATAATTCAGAATCAGGGTATCGTTCTGGGGTGAGTGGGCAAAGCGATTGCTCCAGCTGACGATCTTGCGTTCCTTGCCGGCGGCTTGAAAAACAGCTTTTTCAATAGCCCAAGGAGATCCGCCATCATTCTTCAGGGCCACCAGGAGGTCAACCCCATTCAGCAGCAGGTCATTGGAGGGACGGATCTGATGCGTAATCTTCAGCGCTGCCCGATCCAGTAGAAATGGCAGGTCGGTAACGGACGATTCCAGGCCTTGGGTATCAACGGCTTTCAGCAACAGGTGATGGACTCCGTCGGAAAGCTCGCCAAATTGCACCGGTAATAACTGTCCTGGAGCCTGTGTTTGCCAAACCAGCTGGTTGCGCTGCTCTTCAGGGATTTCCCAGTATGGTAAGGCTCCGGGCAGGAGGCAGAAAAAAATGTTTGCCACCCCGTCAAGGTCTTCATAATGGGGAGTACATTGCAACGCTTCCGGTCGACTGACGGCCGGCCCGAGCACCAGGTCATCGAGACCAATTTTACTGAAGCGCCCGGTCTGGTCAGGACTGGAGCCGGAGCGCAACTGAAAGCCCCCCGGTAAAAAGCGTTGCGTGGAAAAAGGTTCTCTGATAAAGGCGTCGCTAGCCAAGCCAATCCAAGTATGCCATTGTTCATCCCGATGAAACTCCGGTGCCAAGCGAACTTGGACTGAACCGGAAAGGATATCCTCCGGTGAAATCCGCACAAAATGTCCGCCATTATCAAAAATCATACTGATATGGGACATATCCTCCGCACGATAACGAAATTGGAAAATCGGATAGGAAGCAAGGGAAAGATTGCTAGTATATGAGCTCTTTAATCGGGAACGGTTGCGGCTGGCATTGTTGTAAACCTGCAGAAATTGGCGCTGCTCAGAATCCTCATGGCTTAAAAAGAAACGCTCCTCTTCACTCTGCAACTGGGCAGAGGATTCGTAATTTTTGAAAAAAGTGGTAAAACCATCCAAACGGCATAAAACCGGGGGGGTATTGCGGCGCTGTTGCGGCAGAGGCAGCTTCATCGTTTTTTCGCCGCTGCCGGGATTAACCGTCACCGTCAGTTCGCCTGAAGCGAAGGCCTTTTGCAATTCCGGGTTATCCGGCGGCAAACGGAAAAGCCGGCTTTCGCTAAGCGCCATTTCCGGGCTCAGTTCAAGCGCAGCAATTTTCAGCGAGGCATTGGCGAAGCGGGGATCGACATACTCACTGGTTGCAGTCAGACGCAAAGCATCCTTCGTGCTCTCATCCCAAGTCAGCGTAAATGGGACTTCAGCTGGCAGCTTGATCCAGAAGACATCCTGGCAAAGGCTCTCCCGGCCTTTGCGGAACAGCAGGCTGACTTGATTAAGCCCTTCCTTGGCTTCCTGGAGCAAGCGTTGGCGCAATTCCTCCGGCTTGTCGGTCTTTCCCCAGAAGAGCGGATTCCAGGGATAGCGAGCATATACCGTTGTTTCCGAGGGCAACTTCCATTCTGGTAATTCATAGAAGATTGGTTGAAGGCTGCGAACAGCATAGGCCTGTCCGGGGCCATTGCCATGGATGCCGCTGGCCATGAAGTCGAGTTGTTCGATCCCGAAGGCATGCAGGGCGGCTCCCCAGTCTTTAGCCGGCTTGTCGCCTTTGCGAAACTGCGAGGGAATCCAGGCGTAAACACTTTGCCAGTCTTTGTTATCCGGCTGAAGGACTGAGCTTCCGAGTACCGCCGTCGAACCGCTCTTCTGCCACTGCCCTTCACTGAAATCCGGACCGCTGAGATGGTGGAAAAATAGTTCTTTGGGGGTAACTTTCCGGTCGGCAGCAAAGGGGCCGAAGCAATAGCTCAGGTTAAATTGTGCTTTGCTGCTTCGTTTCACCTGGAAAAACCAGCCAGCAGTATCCTGCAGAACCGTACCCGGCAGCTGGCTTTTCAGCAGCATATTGCCGCCGCCCAATTGATTGCGGACTAAGAGGGCGTTGGCATTCTGGGCAAAACTCGTTAACGTGCTTTGCCCAACCGAATCCTGCAACTGCCAGTATTGCGGCTGCAGAGAATCAGCCGGAAAACCCGCCAAGGCGATTTCAAGAGGAGCCACAGACTCCGCCACAGAGCCTGCCACATCCGGGGCATCCAGCGGCAACATCCGCACCGGGAAGCTGCGTGGCCGCACCTGCTCGCAAGTGATCTTGATCTGCGCCAGAGTCATGCTGTGAACAAAAGTCCAGATGCCAACCAAGCCTTCCTGCAAAGGATCTTCATCCGTCGTCGTAAAAATTTTTTCATTATCGAAATAGAATTCCAGCATTTTCCCGATTTTACGGATTTTCAAATAGAACCAGGCTCCATGAATAGGTCTGCCGGCGGAGACCAGGGGATTGAGGATACGGCGCTGCATGCCTTTTCTCCAGCGTGGCACCAAGTATGCCTCACTGCTTCCCAGCAGGATACCGTTACGGTAGAAACGGGACCAGTTTTGCGAGAGGTTCTGGTCCCATTCGGTACAATCAAAAGTATATCCGGTGGCGGGGCTGGTTTCGGACGCCATGATCGTGCAGTTCAGGTTACCAGCCTCGTCATAGAAGCCATGTCTAGTACCAGCATAGAATTCCAGGGTCAGATCGCCACTAAAAATTTGTTTTCGCCAAAATGCGCCGAGTCCCGTTGGGGCTTCTCCGATCATATGGGACCAGCTG
>JBAXYW010000148.1:0-9430 GCA_041670605.1 Lentisphaeria bacterium | reverse complement strand
TGAACTGGATCATCAGGTCGTCGTCCGCTTTATCAACTTGCCGCAGGAATTCTGGGGGCAGGGGCAGGCTGCATCCGCGGTTTTCCAGGCCAAAGACCGACCGGTAATCCTCTGTAAAGTCACCGGTTTCCTGAATAATTATTTACGTTCTTTGGTATTGGCAATTTTTCAGATCGCCTTTTTGGCGGCTTTGGGTTGTACCGTAGGCGCGGCGTTTTCGACGCCGGTGGCGGCCTTTGCGGCAATTGCTTATCTGGTGATCGGTCTCAGTGTTCAAGCTGCGGTATCTGCCCCTTTGCGGAATGCAGACGGCTCGTTTCAATATAAAGGAATCACTGATAAGGCTGTACATAAATTTGCGCAGTTGGTCAGTGTTATAGTTGTCTCAGTTGATGATTTGGATGCGACTTCGGATCTGACCAAGGGGAACTTGGTGGAATTTCGGCGGATCGGGGGGGCCTTCCTAAGCTTGGTATTGATTCGGACCGGCATTATTTCAGGAATTGGGATCTGGATTTTGACCCGGCGTGAACTTGGTACGGTAATTAAGCGTTAAACGGAATTTCAGTTCATGAAACAAAAAAACTTTCATTTGATGTATTTGGGGCTGGCGATCATTTTAGCTCTCTGTATGCTGTCTTTTCTGCAAAGTCGGATGAATGCGATTCGTGTGGAATATCATCTGACGGATGTTGACCCATTGGAAAATGCCCCGCCTCTGGTGGCTTTCACCAGTGTTGCGTTAGGAGGTTTTCGCGGCTTGGTGGGGGATTGGCTCTGGTTGCGTTCCAGCAAGATGCAGGACGAGGGTAAGTATTTTGAAATGGTGCAACTGGCAAAATGGATTGTCAAATTACAACCGCGTTTTACTGGTTCACATGCGTTTCTTGCCTGGAATATGGCCTATAACATTTCTGTGACCTTCACCAGTTTTGAAGACCGTTGGCGCTGGGTGAAGCGCGGTATTGAGCTGATTCGCGATGAGGCGCTCGAATTTAACCCTGGCGATCCCGAATTATTCCGGCAGCTGGGCTGGATTTATCAGCATAAAATGGGCAAAGATCTCGATGATGCCAACCGCTATTATAAAACCGAATTTGCCAAAGAGATGATCCGCTTGTTCGGAGATTATTATGGGCAGTGGGAAAAAATTCAAAAGGCACCATTGGAAGAAGGCAAATTACGTGCGGTACTGGAAAACAAGTCTGATTTCTGGAATATTTTAGCGATCAACGGCTATAAGAATTTTGCTGAATTTGAACAAGATTTCCGCACTATGGCGGTAATTCCTCCACAGGTTGAACCCGCTTTGCAGGAACTCGGCATAAAAGAGCCTGTTGAACTTTGTCTACGGCATCGTTGGATGACTCGGAAGTATCGTCTTGATCCCAAGTGGTTGATGCTTCTCAATGAGCGTTATGGCGATCTGGAATGGCGTTTGCCGGAAGCCCATGCCATATATTGGGCGGAACGTGGTAAAGACAAGTGGCATTCCGACAGTGATACTTTCAAACGTTTGAGTTGCGACCGGATGATTTTTCAATCTCTGAATGCGGCTTTTCAAATGGGACGGTTGGTTTATCTCAAAGATATTCAACATTTGGAAATGACGCCCAATATCAGCTTGGTCGATGCGGTGGATAAAAGTTATTCCGATGCCTTAAAATTTTATGAACAAAACAGTGTTGAAGGCGGTTACACCAATTTTCTAGTAGATGCTGTGGTGACGCTCTATAAATTCGGCGAAAAAAGCAAAGCGAAGGAATACATTGACAAGGGGCGCAAACTGAATCCCGAACGTTTCAAAACCAATCTGGATGAATTTGTACTGAAGGAGCTTGCCGAAGATATGCAGTCTGCTTCTTACCAACAGGCTCAGGGCACTGTGCAGAGTTACCTGATGCAGGCCTATTATCAGCTGGCGATCGATGAACAGGAATCCGCCGAAAGTTATGTTGTGATTGCACGACAGCTTTATGATCACTACCAAAAGTTTGTGGAAGGCACTGAGAAACGCCGCGGCCTCCCTCCATGGGAACAGATGCAGAGAACCACCTTGGCCATGACGAAAATGCGCTTCCCCGCGCCTTTGGCGGAACGCCTGGAAAGCATCCTGCCTCAAGTCGGCGAAAAATTTATCCCCAAAGCTGGGGACATCGAAGCACCCGTCGTACAATGATTGGGATGGCAGAATTTACGGAGCGTAGCAGATGACTTTTTTACGGCAACTACTAAATGATGGCGGACCGGTGGTCTATGTCATCCTTTTTTTTGGGGGCTTGGCCTTCCTGTTATTTTTGGAACGCTCTTTTTATTTTTTGCGTGCCAATGTAGATACGCAAGAGTTATTTCGGGGTTTGATGAATCATTTGCGCAACTATAATCTCAAGGAAGCAATTGCCAACTGTGATAACAAGACCGGGCCTGTAGGAGAAGTTTTCCGGACGGCGATTGAGCGTTGGTCGGAGGGTGAAAATGCGATTCGCCATGCGGTTGATGAGACCGTAAGGTTGCTCATTCCAAAGCTGGAGAATAACATGAAACTGTTGGCCTGCATAGCCAACATTACTCCGGTGTTGGGTTTGCTGGGTACCTTGTTCTGGATGATGAGCATTTTTTCCAGAATGGAACAGGAGGGGGGGCACTTTGTGACGACCATTACCCTGGCCGGTGATATTAAAGGTGCCTTGGTGTGTACCGCTGCCGGACTGATTGTCGCAGTGATTTCTCAACTTTTCTATTTTATCCTGATGGAAAAAATTGATCGCATCATCTTGGAAATGAACAAAGCCGCCTCTGAAATCACTTTTTTTCTATGTGCCAACTCGCCTGGGAAAAATGAAGCCGGTTCTGGAATGGCTGTTGATCCCGCAATTACTGCTGTACCTCAACCCCTGAAGCCTGAGTAATTGTTATGCTGCAATGGACTCACAGCTTAAAAAAAACTCCGGATTCGTTTCCTGCTGTGGTGGGGCTGATCAGTCTTTTTTTTATTCTGATTATTATCTTCATGATCAGCAACAGCGTAATTTTTTGGACTGGCACCCGGGTTGAAACGACGCTTTCCCTGCCTGCCGTCCGTTCCGTTGAACTCAATGTCGCTGACAAGATGATCATTACCATTACCCGCTCAGGAGAACTTTTTTTCAATGAAAAAAGTCTTGATTGGCATGAATTGCAGCGGGAATTGGGCGAGCGTGTACGGGAAAGCCGGATTGCGATGGCGAAAGTAACTGGTTTGCATCCCGAAGGCGAGCGTAACGGCAATGTCGCACCGATGGTGATTGTACGCGCGGATAAAAATATTTCTTATGAAACGATATCCCGCGTCATGGATTTAGCGCGTTCTCTGGGTTTGAATGTCTATCTTGCCGCGGATCCACCAGCAAATAATTCGGAAGCGATTTTTGTTCCTGATGGAGTTGCGCCATGACGATGACTTTGCTGTCCATTCCACCACTTTTGGATAGGCCCTTTCTGCGTTTTCTTTTTGCTGTGCTCGTGCTGGTTTTTCTGCATTTGCCGTTTTCTTTTTTGAGCATTACTTCCGGGAGGAATTCTCCGGAGGAATCCGGCATCCGTTTGCCTACTGTCGTCAGTTTGCCTCCGGTTTCCAGTCCATATTTATCTACTTTTGAACGAGATCTTTATCAGTGGGTTTCCATTGCAGATCCAAGGCGCATGCTGCATCCTGATTTGCAATCTGGTTTTTCCCGTTTTGGCAATCCAACGTATGCTTATCCTCCCCCCCCTTTACCCGTTTGGTCGCTGCAGAAATATTTCTGGCCCAAAACAGATTATCCGGAGAGTCGTCTAGCAGTGGCTGGCAAGTCGTTGCGGGAACTGATTTTGGAACAATGGAACAAGGATAGCAAAATTTTTCTTCTTCCGTTTGAAAAAGCGACTTTACCCTCGGGGGTTTTCTGGCGTCTGGCCGGCAGTAAAACCCAAATAAGCAATCTGGAGTTACCTCCGGAGTTTTCTGTACTTGCCGGCAATCCTCTGGAAGTGGGCAAAATTACCCGGATGACTTTGCTTGAGCTGGCAATGCTCAAGGGGCTGCCCATTCCGCGTATTGTTGTTCGCAGGTCCTGCGGAAATATTCAATTTGACCGTTTGGCGGTTGTAGCGCTCAAACGGCATCTTCAGGCTGCGAAGAAAGAAAATACAGTTTTTTTTCTGGCAGAGAATTCAGCCAATAAGACTTGGTATCTTGAAGTGGATTGGCGTTTATCGAAGATGGGGGAAGAACCATGAGGCTTAGTTTGCATCTTGAAGAATGTTTGTTGCTTTATACTTTGTTGTTACTAGCGGTATCAGCGTTCAGTTATATTCTTTTCAGACTCCGAAAAAGCAGCATGGACTGGTCGATTTCACGTTCTCAGATGATGGCTTGCAAAAAATGCGGCCAGGTTTTTTTGTTGCGTCGTCAGGAACGCGACCGACGCTGTCCCGTTTGCGGCGAAAATTCAAGGAATTTTCGTTTACCTCATTCAGTCATTCTGGATAAAATGCGCCCCTAAGCGTGTTCCGCTCTGTCAATTTTTTGTTGTAGAAAAATTTTGTTAAGCACCCCATACAAAGCATTGGGTATGTGCACGTTTGTAGTACAGGCTTCAGGCTGCGTCAAAAGCGGGCTTCAGACCGCATCCCCGTTCCTGGACACCTCCGTTTTCGAGACGAAACCGAACCGCGTTACTTGATGCCGGCGAGGACGCCGGCGCTCCATAGCTTGCGCCCGTTTTGAGACGCATGACAAAATGACCCGAAGTGCCGGCGGCTCATAGCTGGAGCCGTTCCCCCGTTCCCCGCCATTTCGGGACCGGTGTGTTCGTCGGATAGATACGTTTGTAGTTCAGACTTTAGTCTGCGTGGCCCCTGCGAGCTTCAGCTCGTCCCCCGTTCCCGTTCCCGGCGGTCGCAAGCGAACGCCAGCAATCGATCGTTTAGGTTGTGGATACCAATCCACTCCAAGTTTGTTTCTTCTACGTTCGTCTGTCTGTAATAAAAAATATGCGTATTATCAGTGGCAAAGCAGGTGGAATTCGTCTTCAGGTTCCGGAAGGCGACGCGGTACGGCCAACCGAAGACCGGGTAAAGGAAGCTTTATTTGCGTCGCTGGGCAGTCTGCAGAATCAAACTGTCTTCGATCTTTTTTCCGGCAGCGGTGCTTTAGGCCTGGAAGCCCTGAGCCGTGGTGCTGGGGAAGTCATTCTGGTCGAAAAGAATCCCCGGCATATTCAATTTATCGAAAAGAATTTGGCTGCAGTTTGCAAAGCCATGGGAGCGGATTGTGGAAAAGCCCGAATCATCCAGTCTGACGTGCGCCAGGTGCCGGAAAGATTTACGGAGTTATCCGGCCAAGTAGATCTTGTGCTGGCGGATCCGCCCTATAATCCTCCTCCAGGAAGTTTTGGCGGGCGGGAATTGTTGCTGTATCCGGAATTTGCAGATTGGTGCGGCAAGCATTGCTTGTTCTTGCTCGAGCATGAAAAGGGTAGCTCCTTGCCCTGGTATCCACAGTCCCCTTGGAAATTAGAACGCCAGAAAAATTTTGGCAGGCGAACGATTTCGTATCTGCGCCCCGTTTCGGAAGCTTAACCAGCGCTGCCGGCACCGTCCGTTTTCCGCATTTGCCAGGGTGACTGTGGCCCGGTAACGAATTGCTAAGGCGGTCGCAGGAATGAGGGTTCTTCTTAGGGTAACGTTTTCTTTAATGCGGGTAGCAGGTCGTGAGCTACTCTTGGTGTATATTCGAATAGGATAAAGCCTGCTGTGCCGGCATGACGGCAACACTGGATTTGGCGCGCTAATTCTTCCAGTGAAAAACGTTCTGAACTCACTCCGATGCCGGGCAGCAGTTCGTTTACTCCCCCTAATTGCTGTTTTTGACGGGTCAGGTCACTGGCGAAAAGGGCGGCTGTAGCGCGATAATTCATCGGACAGACAAAGTCCAGAAGCTGTTGTTTTTGCCAGGTTACCCAATCTTGGCCAACTGTACTGCGGGCATTTTGCCAGTCCGTGTAGACGGCGGCGGAAAGCTGCATTTCCGGGCGTACGCTTTTGACTGCCTGTCGAATTTCCTGAACGAGAGAGGTGATCTGCCGGCGTCGATATTCTTCCCAATTTTTGCGTTCCTGTTGTGGGTCGAGTGCCAGTTCCGGCCAGTTTCCCGTCAGACGCCGTCCAAGAAACTCGCTGAAGCCCAGCTGACAACTTTTGCAGAAACAGCTTTGACTGCCGGGATAACGGATTAAATCCAGATGCAGCCCATCCAGTGGATATTTTTTGGCCAGTGCCAGTGCGGTATTTACCAGCATTTGGCGATTGCTTTTCTGGCTGGGGCAAAGCCAGGGCAGAACCGCACCATTTTCTTTTTTCTGAAGTCTTCCTTCGGCGGCGAACTGCTGGCGTAGCGCATCCGGTAGGTCGGCAACCCCCAGGCAGCTTAACCAGAGATGCAGACGAACCCCATTACTATGGCAGGCTTGCAGGCAGGCAGAAATCCGGGGGATATTCTGATCAGCGCCCAGGCTGGCATGCGCCAAATTCGGAAAAATGGCGTTAAAACCGGAGGCCTTCAGAGTACGAATCGTCTCCAGCCAAGAGAGTCCCGGCAGGCCATCCGGATTACGGCACCAGACCGCCCGAAACTCATTTTCCCGTGGGGGCGTTTGCGGGATACTGGCATTGCTTAGATAATTCAGACAACGGTTGGCATAATCACGACAGGCCAGATCGTTGCCGTTCAGGAAAAGTCGATTGGCAGCTTGCAAGACGTTACCTGCCTGATTTGGAGCAGTCATCCCGGAATTGGCATAAGCAAAACGTGCCCGGTTCAAGGTTGCCGCGGCTGCCGCGTGTTGCAGCCCAGGGATAAAACGACTCATTTGCGCCAGCAGTGTTTGAAACCCCGCCTCACTATCCTGATTCAAAAAAACGTGGGTCATCCAAAAGCCATAGGGGACTTCCAGAAGAGCCGGGTAGCCGGTATTTTGGCCGCTGGTATCGAGCCACCAGGCGGTCGTTTTCAGAATTCCGCCTGGCTTAACCGAAATAAAGGAAGTGGATTGTTGCCGAAAAGTTCTGGCGTTGGGTAGGCTGGCCAGTTCCGGCTGAACTGCTGCTAAAGGCCTGGGCAGTGAACGGACTCGTAAAAAATTTCCTGCTGGTAATTTCAGTTGAGCTGCCAGCAACGGTGGCAGCGTATGAAAGACACCAACGCGTCCATTGTTGCGTAAATACGCTGTAACGGCAGAGATTTGCCCAGCGGAAGACGCGGCGGAGTAGGGCAACAGGAGCAGTTGATAGGGATATAAAAGGCGCGCCGAACAGTCATCTTCTTCGATTACTGCCGGATAAAGTCCTCCTTGGCTCAGATTGTTTCCCAAATGACTGGCGTATTGATAAGCCTCCTTTTGCTGTTCGCTGTTTCCCCCGCTACGCAGCAGAGCAATGCTGACATTTGGGGATATAAATTCGATGCCGGCGAATTGCAGATATAGAGTTCCCGGACTGCCACGCCAGGTAGCAATGCGGATTTTTCGGCAGTTTTGCCAAGAGTTGCTGCTTCCTTCCGGCAGGAAACTGCTTTTGGGTAGGATCGCTTCTTCCCATTTTCCATTGACTTGCGGAGAAAATTTGCAGCTGTACCAGGTGTTTCCGGCCAGGATATAGATATTAAATTGGCTAACAATGGGGACATTAAAACAGCGAAAACGTATTCGCAATGCTGCCATCTGAGCCAGATTTATCTGCAGGGGGAAGTCCCAGCAAGCTCGGTTTGCTCCATTTGTGCTGAATTCGGCTTTCAGCTCCAGCCCTGGCTGTTTTCCGCCGAAATTTCTGTTATTTGGTAGAGCGGCCGCGGCACTGGGAATACAGTTGGCCGCCGCTTTTCTTAAATCCAACTGCTGTCCTGAAAGAGCAACCAAAAAAGCGGAGTAAAAGACCAGTAGAGCAGTGGGTTTCAGCATATTGAACAATCATTTTGCATACAGATAAAAGCTCAATTGGGGACAAGTAGCATTCTTGTCTTCCTGATTTTTCAGGAACACTTCTGGACCTTTGTTTTAGGGCTGGTTCGAGTGCGCTGATAGTTTATTTTGCAGGCTTTCAACGCCGCTATCCAGCTTCCATTGCCGAGTTTACGCATGGCATTGGCTAACAGATACAGATGATTCGTGCGCATATTGGCATAACTCAGGTCAATGCCATTCTTCTTCAGTGTTTGCAATTCCTTGCGGATGTCCGCAGCGCTCATCCGTCGACGTTGACGGATTTTCTTGTAATCAATCCCGGCGGCTTCCAAAGCCCCTCCCCAACTTTTAAAGCGTCGCAATGAAGCGAGGTAAAGTGGCCTTTGCTGCTGTTGGATATATTTTGAATTCAGGGATTGCTTTTCCTCTTTCAGGCGCTTAATTTCTTCCATGACTTTGTCTTTTGACCAGCGCTTGTACTTGCGAATCTTGTCATAATCCAGGCCACAGCTTTCGATGGCGTACTGCCATCCCCCGAACATCCGTTCAGCAGCGGCGTAAACATCCGGATAATTTACTGCGTAATAATGTGAATTGAGCGGTTCGATCCCGTCATTCGATAAAATGTGCTGTTTAATCGCATGAGCTGTCCATGATTGGTAAATCATTGTTATTCATTCTCCGTGTTTTTTTTTTGCGACCGGTCTGAGTGGAAGCTGTCTTTCCGGCTCATCGTCGTGGTTTGCATTGTTTTTCTTGTACAGTATGGAAAGGGATTTTCTTAGTCGGCAGAGCCAGAAATCCCAGAAATGGCAGTACCGCCAGTGCAACATAAACCGGCAGCAGTCGGGGACGGTTCCAGAGACGCTGTTGATGCTCACGTTGCGTCCGATTGATGTTGAGGTATTTCAAGGTGCTGTAGCTCATATCATGGGGGTGATAATGATTCAGCCAGTTTTGGGTTAGTATAACTTTTGCCGGATGATACCCCCAGCAGCAGGGAGCATCCCGCTGCAAAATCCGACAGGCTTGTTCGATCAGAGCCAATCTTGCTGCACTATCCGGCATCGTTTCAAGCTGACGGAAAATATGGTCAAACTCCGAAGAGGCATAATTGACATAATTGGCACCGCGGCCTTTGCTTTGCACAACCGCATTGGCACTATAAAAGAGAAATAGAAAGTTTTCCGGATCGGGATAATCCGCCAGCCAGCCCTTGTTGAAAATCAATTGCCAGTTGCCGGTGATAAGTTTATCCCGCCATCGGTTCAAATCCGTTGGTCTCTCTTCCAATTGCATGCCCAACAAGGCGAATTTACTTTTCAGCCATTGAAATTGCGCTTTAAACGTCGCTGCACCGGCATTGGCATGATCCAGAAAGAGCGTGAGAGGTTGCCCGTCCGTAGCAATGCCATTTGGATAGCCGGCTTGCTGCATCAGTTCCCTAGCCT
>JBAXYW010000147.1:0-9439 GCA_041670605.1 Lentisphaeria bacterium | reverse complement strand
TGGTGTCAATGATAACTCCAATTGGCGCCAAATTTGTCATCCTGGGAGTACCATGAAGCAACTACCCATTATTGTGTGTCTTAATCAGGATTTCATGGAGATCAATCCGTTTCTTCTTTTTTTTCGAAGATGGAGCCAGAGATTGTCAAAAATAGCGCCGATTTTGATGATCATTCACAACAAGCTTCATTGTCACAAAAACGTCTCTCAAAGTCCCGAGTGTTTTGAGGATAGGTGTCCATACCTATGACACTATACTTGACAATGGGGGGCGTCAAGTAGATACCCAGATATTCCTAAGTTGGCATCAGCGTAGTCGTACCAGTTTTCCTGTAACGTGGAAGTTTCCCAAACCATGGAAGTGCCGCGTAAACTTCTTGAGAAATGGGTTTATGAGAATGAAAAATCCCTGCCTGCTCTTCTCTTTTTCAATCCTTCGCACTCTTGTCTAAACGGGTATAGTAGAACAATCCGCACTCTCGCGGCGCAAAATCCAAGCACAATTTCAGCAATTCCTGGCCGCTGATGACGTTCCGGTTGCCATCTTTGTCTTCCAATTCGTAGTTGCCGTCGATCTGGATTTGACGGAGAGCCAGCCTGAGAGAGGAATCAAGGGACTCAGGGCGGCGAAAGGCCAGGAAAATACCGTCCTCTTCCAGAGCCAACTGGTAAGCGCACCAATTGCCTTTGTCCTCCGGGGTAGAGGTCAGCTGATAATAGTTGCCCGTATAGTAGGGGCGTACGCGGCAGGCATGCGCAATCCGGCTACGGTACCAGTCCATGGGATAATCCGGATCAGGTGTCAAATGGATCGACTCAAAGAAATGGGTGCTGAGACCGGATGCCAAGCCGCTGAAAAAATCATAGTCGTCCAGTGGCTTCCCCCAGACACCGCCAGCGTGAAAGGGTACCCAACTAGTTAGATAGAAATTCTCGATTTGGTTCATGGTGCAATCAAAATTCGGGATACATTGGACGTCACTGCGCCAGAGCGGGCAGGAACGCGAAAGAAGTTCGAAATCGATGCGTCGGCCTCCGCTGGCACAATTATCAATGTATATGTCCGGGAAGTATCGACGCAATTCGTCAAAGAAACGGTAGAGTCCGTCAATATGCTTCATCTCGGAGATACCGAGGCGGTCCGGGGCGTCGGTCGCACTCCAGAAAGGCAGTGGATCGACATTGAAATCCTGGCGGTAATAGTCGATCTCGTTGTCCTTGAGTATGCAGCAGATCGTGTCAACAGCATACTGCCAGGCTTTTTCATGACCCAGATTGAGAAGCGCATTATTGGAGCCTGGAGCAGTGAGGAACCATTCCGGGTGAGCGATGGTTGTCGGTGTTCCTTGGACAGCCCGCTCAATCTCGACCCACAGCAAGGACTTCAAGCCGGCGGCTCGAGCCGCCCGGGAAACGGCTCCCAACCCATCGGGGTGGGGGTTTCTATTCATCCGCCAGTTACCAACCTCTTGATACCAGGGGCCAACAAAGACATCAATGTTGTCGCCATCTTGACCAAACCAGCCGGCATCCATCCAAAACACATCATGCGGCAGCTTTTGTTTCCGGATCAAGGCAATGCGGTCTAACATAACTTGGGAGGTCAAGCCGCCCCACGTCATGAAAGAAACAGGCGTCGGAAAAAGTTCACCTCGTGCATTGCGTGGGGAATGATGATGCATCATAAATCGGCGGAACTCGTTCTGCCCATCCTCAATGGAAAGATCGTGCCGGAAATGCAGGATGATTGAAGCCTGACGCAATCTCTCCATAGGCAGAACCCGAAAATTAGTCTTCAGGAGACCTGCCTGGACGAGAAGAGCGTTTTCCAAAGACAGTTCGGCTTTCCATGCCCCGCTCCAACCAATGGCGACATTGACACCTTCGGTGGCTGTAAAATCCAAGCCGAGGAAAGGCAACCAAGAGGCTGAAGATCGCCCCTCGTCCGCCCTCAGAACCATCGGGCCAGAATAACTGCGTTTTCGCATGACCATGCTTTCGGTCACAAAATCCTCGGAATCGCATTTGGAGCCCAAGGTCCGTCGAATGGTGATTTTGTGGACTCTTTCGTGCAGAGAGAGGGACTGGTAATTGCTGACCAGTCCGCTGGGGGCTTCCCCGAAGTTGTGAAGCCAAGGCTGCCATTCGACGATGGGGAAACGCTTGTACAGCTTTATAATAATTTCTTCGAGGAGTAGCCCGTCTGCAGAACGCCTGGTTTGGCGGAAGACCGTCATCTCGTCATCGTCCGACAACAGTTCATTTTCAGGTACTGCATCAAAGGGGAGACCGTCATAGAGAAAGTTGGTGCCAATGGTCTTGCGGTTCGCTTCCGTCAGCATCAGGCAATGGCCATCCGTCAAGGTTACCTGTGGATTGCACCAGTTGGCGTTGCACATGGGCGGAGTATCTGTAGAGTCTTCAGAAAATTCAGGATAGAGAGCCCGTATGATGAACCTGGTGGCGCCCTGCAACTCGGCTTGCAGATGCTCTGGAGGCTCTTTCCCCTCCAGTATCCGACTTCGATAGATTTCCCGCCCTCCCGCTTCCACAACGAATACCACTTTGGAAATGTGGCAGCCAGCCTGTAGACCAACCCAAGCTTCAAAAGTTTTTCCCTGCGAAGGCAGACTGACCACATGACGGCTCTGGGCATTGTCGCCCAGACCCTCTGCAAAAAAAACATCGCCGATGCGCAGCGGCTGGCCGCCGATGCTTTCACCAAGATGCAGCTGGTCGCCCCAACCAATTCGTTCCGTCAACAGAGTGAATCGCCCTGAAAGGGATAGCCTTCTCTTGATTTCATCATAAATAATGTCGTTCATGTTGTTTTCCCAGTTGAAAAAAGTTCTTCCTTAAAAGAATTCTTCCTTTTGAAATATAGCGTCGTTTCTGTGAAATTTCCTGCAAGTGCATACAGATTAACGTGGTGTTAAAAATCGTTTTTCAAAGTCGGTGCAGTAGACCTCTACAGCACCAGAGATCGACTTCGATGAAACATGCGGAATTCTCGGGAGCAAAAACGGGAAAGCGGGCTCGAACTACACTGCCTCCGCTAAAAACTTTTTCCCAGGTAAATCACCCTCGGGATCCCCCTCCCCAGGGTGTTTATTGACCGATTACAAATACTGGATCCATTTAACGAACTTTTTTGCAGCGCCTCTTGACAAAGATATTTTGCATGCTAAAGTATACTCAAAACGGTATACTGGTATTCAAAATGATGAGCATAAACAGAACTGGCGTTATCAAAAAAATGATCGTGCGGCACATTCAGGATGAAAACCTGAAGTCGCGTGACAAACTGCCCTCCATTGATTTTTTCCGAAGACATTTTGGTTGTGGCACCACTACAGTTGCCGCCGCTTTCAGCGAACTGCGCGATGAGGGAGTCTTGACGATTCGCGATAAGATCGGCGCTTTTGTGCTTGACCAATCTGTTGCCGGACACGCTGGACGTGTTATTGGAATAAGTGTTTTTACTTCGCTAGCTAGCGCCATGTCTCACATCTATATCGTGGCGCTTCAGCAGGAACTCAACCAGCGCGGATGTATTGCTAAACTCTTCTTTAGTCAGAAGCCTCCAGAAGAGGGGCGGTTCGAATTTTCCTGTGACGATTTTCCTGGACTTGTCCGCTCGGTGAAAGAAGCTTCGATAGACGCTCTTATCCATTTTGGAAAATTTGATAGACGCTCGATGAAGTTTCTTTCTGCTCATGGAATACCCGAACTCTTCTGCGGATTTCTGGCCGATAAAAAAGCCAACTGTTGCGTATGTGACTTCGGACGAATCCTCGAAAGCATGTTTGACTGCGATGGGGTGCGTTCGGCAAAGCGGCCTTTCGCATTTATTCCGCCTTCCGCGACTGACATACTTTCTGCAATCTTCACAGAGAAAAGCGGCGATAGCACTTCCATATGCGTCACGCCGCGCACAAGAAACGACCGTTTTTCCTCAGAGATTGCTTCTCGTTTTGCCTCCATGTCTGCTTCCAAAAGACCAGACATGTTGATATTCTTCGACGATTTTATCGCCTCTGCCGTGCTGATGAATCTGGCGTTGATGATTTCAGAGGATAAGATGCCGGGAGCCGCTATTTTGATGAATACCGAACTGACGATTGCATATCCCCCGATGAAACAACTTTACACATGGAGACTGAACATACACGAATTTGCTGAACTTTCTGCAGAAAAATTTACTGCCGCTTTGCGTGCAGGAGAAACCAATGTCGGCAGCGTATATTACGAACCAGTTTACAGCGATCTTTCATTTCGCCGATGAAAAAAAACAAAAAAAACCGCATGAGCAAAAAACGCAGGCAAGCTTATGCGGAACATTTGGAATAACGTAACAATAAAAAAGGAACTTGAAAATGAGATCATTCAAAAGTTGGCAGAAAAATTCAGTTTTACGTTGGGACAATGCTGAGAAGCGAAGCTGCATTTCATCTTTTACTTTGATCGAATTACTGGTTGTTATTGCGATCATTGCGATTCTGGCTAGCATGTTGCTACCGGCCTTAAGTAAGGCTAGGGAGAAAAGTCGTGACGTTTTTTGCAGAAACAACATCAAACAGCTCGGCATTGCTTTCATGTATTACACCATGGACAATGATGAATGGTGTTCTCCGTCCTATCACAACACGGCGGGAAATGCGTTCTGGTATCACCGGTTTGACAGTGCCAAGTATGTTTCCAGAGACGTTCACAGATGCCCCAGTTCTGCAGAATGGGCTTGGAGTAACACGCAGATGAATTATGGTCTTTGCATGTCAACATTTGGTTCATATGTAAGTACTGCGCTCAAGCTTTCAAGTCCATATCTCAAAAAACCGGCGCGTCAGGCGACATTTCTTGAATCCATGCCCGCAAAACGGAAAGCCCCATTTGGAAGTTTTCAGACGGGTTGGTCGGGGCTTGTGGACTGTTGGGGTGGTCCGCAATACAAAAATTATACGTCTTCGGGAAACTATGCGGTTGATTATCGGCACAACCACGAACAAAACACTAATGCGGTCATGCTTGATGGACACGCTGATTCAAAACACTATACACGCACCATTAGTGGTATGCCTCCGGGAGTTTGTACTGTTTTTGCTTGGACAAAAGTTTGGGGCACCTGGACTCGGTGTCATTCTAATTCTGCCAATTGTTCGCTTTAAATGAAAATAATAGCATGCATAAACTTGTACTTTTTCTTGTTTTAATCTGTGTTGGGCTTGCGATTCAAGCTGAAAATCTTGTAAAAAACTCTT
This sequence comes from Lentisphaeria bacterium, assembly GCA_041670605.1. Taxonomy (GTDB): domain Bacteria; phylum Verrucomicrobiota; class Lentisphaeria; order Oligosphaerales; family Oligosphaeraceae; genus JAQVUB01. Next base: position 4,181 of record JBAXYW010000147.1, on the reverse strand, counting down.
CCTTTGAGGAGGGATTGAAGCATTGGAGAAGCGATCCCTATCTTCCTGGAAAGGTTGTCGAAGAGCAGTTTTCCGAGGGAAATAAATCTTTGTTGATCGAAGCTGTCGCCTCTCCGCAGATGATTGCTGCAATTCAGCACATTCCAAATGTAAAATCTAGAATATACAAGGTCGAAGTCGATCTCTTTATCGAAAGTTTTACTGCCGGAAAGTTCCATCCGATTTATTTCCAGATTGGCACGGAAAAAGGCACGAAATATACTAGCCGTACCCTGGAGCCAGAAAAGGTCACGCCGGGAAAACAACATTATGAATTAATGCTGGACCTTACGCCATATAAAAAAGTGATGCTGGCGGCGTTCATACTCGCCTCAGAAAACTTCACAGGTAAAATATATGCCGACCATTTTAGAATAACTCCTTACGAAGCCAACTCACCCACACTGACAATCCCACATGGGGGCGGAGTCACCTTGAATAACTTTGTTGATTCAGTGACCAGCAAAGCTGCCATCAATCCATCTGGAGTGACTGTGAGACATGATAATACAAGCCTCTTTTTTTCGTGTCGCTTGGAAGCTCTTTCACTGAATCCAGTTTTCAACCGTTTAGACAGTTTTGTCGCGGGAAAACCGGGCAGAGGGAGCTGCTATGCTCTATGGCGGAACGACAGCATCAGAATCTCGCTTAGAAATCCGCAAGGTGTTGCGTATTTCATGGCTGTCAACGCCGCTGGAGGCTACGCTCTTGAACGCGAGCTTCCCGAAAGATGGGACGGAAATTGGACTCCCGAAGGCTTTAAGGTCAGCGCACAAAAAGCAAACGGTTTCTGGACAGCTGAAATAGAAATACCGCTCAAATCGTTAGCTTTCGACAAAGTGGACAAATGGAAAATCAATCTTGTCCGATTCGATTCAGAAACAGGAAATATTTTTGTTCTGGCTCGCAGCACGGATTTATGGAAGGATTTTTCACTGGCTCCTGAAATAACTCTTTCGGAAAAAAACTTTATAGTTACTCCGGTAGAAATAGCAGATATAATGATGGCGTCCAGGAGCATTCCTAGTATAGCTTCATCGTGGGAAATTGTCAACTTCATGAAAAATAATCCAGTGCGTGTTGCATCAGGGGCAGGAAAAAGCATTCCGCTTGGAGCTGCCGGCATTGGAGATGCTTTTATGCTGACATTCATGGACTTCGCTGGCAATGTACTTCTGCGTACCGGAAAAATTCCCGACAGAAGCGATTCGATGATGGGAGCCTTCGAGCCGTCGGAGTTCACCTCATTCAAAATCGACGAATTGGAAGTCGTTTCTGATGGCAAATTTCGCTTATCACCTGGTGTCAACAAGCTTTCCTTCGTTGCGAAAAATCCCGATTTTGTAAACATACGTATTGGGAAAAAGGAAATATCAGTATTGGGAACGGAACTCCGCGTTTTACGCGAAGTAACTACTCTTTTGCCACTGCGTCCGGACGGTGTGTGGCATCTTTCTGAAGGAGGAGTCTATGCTCTCGCATGGCCTTCGGGTGCTTATGTCTCAGGCAAAATTCCACCCGAAGAACTGAATGATTTTTCACTTGTAGTTGATTGGCCCGAAACACTGGACCTCGCTGTTCCGAAGCTGAAGAGCCCAAAGGCCGTCGAAGTGACTCGAGAAGATTTGCCGGCAGCTCCCGGCAGACGTAAAGCGCGACTCAAGATGAATTCCCCAGTAAAACTGGCTGGAGTTCCGCAAAATTTTACGGAAGAGATGAAAAAGAAATACGAAGGCTGCTGGCTTTTGTTCAAAGCACTTGGAAAACCAGGTGAGTATGGGGAGATCATCGTTCATGCTGAAGCTGAGAAAGCTTCGTTTATCGAAATTCCGAATGTTATTGCATTCGACATCGCTCCGAAACTTTCTACCCCGAAACTCAAGATATTGCTTTTCTACGGATTGTTCATACGGGTACCGGAATTTGTTGACGAGGAATTTTGTACAGAGATGCTGAGAAATTATGCCGATGCCGGATTCACGAACCTGACCACCACGCTGAAGGAAACCGGACGCGCGCTGGGACTCCGCCAGAGTTCACTGTTTTATCAAGTCAATCTGAAAAAATATTTTCCACCGGAATTTTTTCAGGAAAACTCGGATTTTGCGAAAGATTTCAGCAATCCGGCGCGCTATTCACGCACTCCTGGAATGCGCGAAGCTCTTCTATCCACGTGGAAAGCCTACAAAAAAGCGAATCCTCTTGAGGATCTGACGATTGTTGATTATGAATACAATCCTTTTGGGCAAAGATATTCCTGCCGGAATCCTTTCGGAATAGCTGAATTTGCAAAGAAATATGCTCTTGTCCAAGTTCCAGAATGGAGTGAAATAGAAAAAAACTACCGCACACAGTGGATTGAATTCGCCTGTTTCGAGGTCGGAGAGATGTTGAAAATGCTTTCGGAAACCGCTGCGGCAAGTGGACTCCCCACGATGTTTTACAGTGGATATCAGTCTGAATTCACACAAGAACATTACAGCATTGACTGGAGTAAAATTGGTGGAACCTTCAATATTTATGCGGTTGGGTACGGTTTCAACCCCCTCTTGATTGAAGCCACCCGTTCTGCAATCGGAGGTAAAAATCTTATGCTTGGTTTGCTGCAGACTGGAAATTCTGCGGCAACTCATAGTGCCGCGACAATGCTCCGCTATCTGACGGGGGGACGCGCCGGTTTACTCTTGTGGTATGAAATTTATAATGATGCAGCAGTTTTTTTGAACGTCGCCGAATGCATCAAAACGGTCGCTCCGTATGAAGATTTCATCACAAAAGGAAAACGTTCCGACAGCATTATCGAATGTAAAAATGAACTTAGGAATTCGCTGGCAGTTTTCACGTTAAACGGAAAAAACGTAGTTTTTCTCTTCAACGAAAGTGTAAAACCGCTTGATATTTCGTTTTCGTTCGGAGAAAAAAAACACTCATTCACACTTGCCTCTGGAAGCATCAAGGCCTTTTTTCTTGAATAAATTCAGGTGTTCTGATATGTAGCATTGAAGTCTTTCAAATATAGGTTAATAAACATTTGAAATATAAAGCAATGAAAAGAGCAACGTGAATAATAATCCTGAAGCCTTTACACAAAACGAAGCTGGTTTATCGCCCGAATTGGCTGCAAAATATTTTTTTTTGCTTGAATAGAGAAGTTTTTGACAAGTAAATCACACCATTAAACAAGGAGAGAATTGGATGAATGAAAACTTTGAATATATTCTGTGGACCGAAGTGCTGGCTTTTGAAAACACAGATTCAGATCGAGGCGTTGCAAGATATCTCAATTCAATGCCATTCAAACCTGATGCGATCTGTCTTTTCATTTGTGCCGCGGATTTTCCCTTCAGCCACCAAGGAATGAATCAGGAATACGAACTTTCTCCCGCAGTTTGTTCACGTAATGCCCACCCCAGCAACGAACAGCGAAAACGGCAGAAATGGACAAATTTCCAACTGCGAGAATTGATCAAGAATCTCCAGGAAAAGGGAGTCCCTACGTATCTTTCCATGTTTACCTGTACCTATGATGATAAGTTCGGAGAGGAATGGCTTACAAAACACCCGGAACTCACAGAAGGTCGCGGTATCGAAAGCTTGAGATTCAACCCCATCGCTAGCCTGGAAGATGGTACACCATGCGAAGACATCTTCGCTCCGAAACTTGCACAACTTTGTCGCGATTACTGTTTCGCTGGATTTCATGGTGCCGACCGTTTTAACTCTACTGGCCTACTTCACCGGGTCGTTGCCTCTGATAATATTACGAAACAATTTCTCCAGGCAACGGGACTGAAAGCGCCGGATTATGTAACACAATCCTGTGACGATGATCCTTATCGACAGAAAAAACGTATGAGCTGGATATGGAAACAACATCGGGTGGATTTTACTGCCTTCATCCGTACACGATGGACGCGTTTCTGGAAAACCGTTGCCGATGCAATACACCGGGAAGGTGGAATTTGCCTGATGAATTCGGCTTTCACACGCGGAAGTCATGGAACAGCTGCTTTCCTTGGACTCGATTATAAAGAAATTATCGAAGCAGGAGTTGACGCAATTATCTGTGAAACCACCGCAATTGGCATGGCCAATCAGGCTTTTAAAGCCTGCTGGGGCAATTTTCCAGATCTTCATCGCCA
>JBAXYW010000146.1:0-9474 GCA_041670605.1 Lentisphaeria bacterium | reverse complement strand
TACATCCGTCGGATACGTACGTTTGTAGTTCAGCCTTCAGGCTGCGTGGTCCCTGCGGGCTTCAGCCCGCTCCCCGTCCCCTGCGACATGAGGTTATTTCGAGACATGTACATCCGTCGGATACGTACGTTTGTAGTTCAGCATTCAGGCTGCGTGACCCGCTTCCCCGCTCCCGGATTCTCCCCAGAAAGTAGCCGGAGCATCCAGCTCCGGATCCGCTCCCATCCCTGGCGGTTGCAAGTGACTGCCAGCAGAACGGCATAGTTTAGGTTGTGGATATTAGTCCACCCAAGAAATCCGGCCCTCGCGCGCGTCCTTAATTCCTAGGGTAGGAGGTCCCCCGGTTGGGTGGGCTGGCTGATTTCTGCGTGACGACGGAAAAATAACTTCCCGGGGTGAAATTTCAAGCAGAATCATACGGAATCATACACTATCATAAAAAGTCATGGAGTCTCCATGAAATTCCTAAAAAGCTTGAGTTTTTCCATGACAGTTTAGGATTTTCTGTGAATCTTTATGCAAAAAAAGGAATTGGTATGCTTCACTATGATTCTACTAAAAGGATGCTTGTATTTGTTTGCCAAGACGATATTTTCGGGGATGGACAGAGAAAGGTGTATGGGAATTGCCGGAGGTTCTCATGTTGAAAATTAGAAAATTTTTTACCTTGATCGAATTATTGACTGTAATTTGTATTATCCTCATTCTGACTGGGATGCTGTTGCCGGCGTCCTTGAAAGCCCGTTCGAAGGCCGGTCAGGTCAGTTGTGGGAATAATCTTAAACAGCTTGGGATGGCCTTTCTGATGTATGCTGCCGACCATCGGGAGCGTCTGGCACCTTATATCACGGGGGGCAATGTTTACGAGCATCCCGGTACCAACTGGACACGTATGCTTTATTCCTACTATATGGACACTGAGCTTTTGGCCTGCCCGGCCAGTCCCCAGAAAGCGCCACAGCCGACTTTGGAGGGCTTTCATCTGTATGATGGCAGTTATGGCTGGAATTATGATGGCACGCAGGGGAATCGTGGCCCTCTGCATGCACATATCGATCAGCCCAGCAAAGGATATCTGGTTTTTGATTCGGGAGACCAATGTGTCATCTATGGCAAAAATTGCTGGGAAAATCTTCTCGAAGAGCTGGATTTGGACTGGAACAGCAAGGCTGAAGGCTGCAATCGGCACATGAATTTTGTCAATATCGCCTTTGTTGACAGCCATGTCGAGGCTCGTGAACTGTATGATTTTCTGGCCGCACCCTGTGCCACTTTTGTGCGACCCTGGTATTTAGAATGGGATAAGGGAATGCTGATTCCGGGTGTGGTGCCGTTCCCCTATCGATGAATGATTTTGAAAACCCTCTTGAATTCCCAAAATATTACACGGACGAAAGGCGGGAACGCTTGGGGGAGAAGGTGGGGACGGAGACGGGAACGGATCCGGAGCTGGAAGCTCCGGCTACATTCTGGGGAACGGGAGCTGGAAGCTTCGGGTACATTCTGGGGAGCCTGTAGGGGTTACGCAGCCTAAAAGTGTTGCAGAGGTCTACGACATTTACTTTAGGCTCTGTTTTTCTGGGCAAAAACAAGCTACAATTATCGCAAGCGGGACGTTTATGCTACCCTATTGACAGGTTTTCAGGTGTTAGATGGCAACTGACCTCAAGTATTCCACTGGAAAGTTTACGGATCGAGTACCATTTGGCGCAAGCAGGTATATAAAGAAAAGGGACTGTCTGGGTTTCAACCTTGCGTTTTTGCTATATATTATCATTATTTGTTATTCATCGTCAGGAAGTGTTCATGAAAATATTATTTATTGGAGATATTGTTGGCAAAGGCGGGCGTGAAGCCGTTCAAGCCTTGGTGCCGGGCTTGCGACGTGAATACAAGTGCGATTTCTGTATTGCCAATGCGGAGAATATTGCCGGCGGCAATGGGCTTACCCGAAATTGCCTGCAGGAACTCCAAGAAGGCAAAGTCGATGTTTTTACTGCTGGAGATCATGTCTGGGATCAGAAGGAATTTGTCGGCGAAATCAAATCTTTGCCCAACGTGTTGCGACCAGCTAATTTTCCTGCAGAACAACCGGGACGAGGGTTTGGAATTTTCGCCACTGCTGCGGGTGAAAAAGTCGGGGTTATATCACTGATTGGTCGTACGTTCATGGCCGCCGGTGCGGACTGTCCCTTTGCGGCGGCTGAAAAAATCATTCCCGAACTGCGCCAAGAGACGCCAATTATCGTCGTTGATTTTCATGCAGAGGCTACCAGCGAAAAGATCGCCATGGGGCGTTTTCTCGATGGCCAGGTCAGTGCGGTATTGGGAACTCATACCCATGTGCCAACGGCGGATCAGCAAATTTTTCCTGGTGGCACTGCGTTTCAATGTGATGTCGGGATGGTAGGTGCCAGGGAATCAATTTTGGGGCGGGCTTTGGAGCCGGTACTGACTCGATTTCGTACTGGGATGCCGTCCCGGTTTACGGTGGTTGATAAGGGAATTCGACTGCATGCTGTCGTGTTGACCGTGGAAATAAATGGACATGCAGTTGGAATTGAACGGGTTATGCGTGATTTGCCCTGAGTAATCATCGGTAGTGAATAAGTTCATTTGAGCGAAAGCAAGGAAATACCATAGATGCGTTGTCCAAAATGCATGAGTAATGATGACAAGGTGATTGAAACCAGGGTCTCACGAGAAGGTGAAACGACCCGCCGCAGGCGACAATGCCTGAATTGTAATTACCGCTTCACGACCTATGAGACGGTGTTGCCGGTCGATATCACGGTCGTCAAAAATGATGCACGGCGGGAGGAATTCAATCCTGAAAAGTTGCGAGCCGGCATTAATATGGCTTGTTGGAAGCGTTCGATCAGTCAGGACGCGATGGATAAGATTGTCGGCGACATCACTAATGCCTTGTCCTTGTTGCCCGAGAGTGAGGTATCCACCCGGCAGATTGGGGAGATGGCGATGGCGGCTCTGAAAGAGCTCGATGAAGTCGCTTATGTCCGTTTTGCGTCGGTTTATCGAAAATTTCAGGATGCGGATGCCTTTATCAGTGAAGTAAAAAATCTTTCCAGGAATGGAGAAGGTTTAAACCCAGAGACCGAGCAGAGATAACGATGATTCAATTTGGTACTGCCAATCTCTTTGTTGAAGATGCCGATGGCAATGAGTTAACCTATGACCTGGATGCCTTGCGGGATCGGCTTTCCATCGCTTTCCAACAACAAGGAATCCTCGAAAACTGGCTGCCGGAAAACCTGATCCTGACGTTGGAAGAGAAGATTCGTTCCAGCAATGAAGACGGTGTCCGCTTGAAAGAAGCGGAATTGGACAACATTCTGGTGAATGTGCTTATCGCTACGGGTTATAATGAGGTCGCCACACAGTATCTTAGCCTGAATCACAGCGAGGTTGTTCTGCTTCCGGAAGGTATTCGCAGTTGGAATCTGGACGAAGTGCAGAAGATGCTGACGTCTTCGCTGCCATTATCGACCCGGCAGATCGAAGAGATTAGCGCGGATTGTTTGCGGGCTTTACACAAACTCGGCTTCTCTGAAGTGAGTGAAACTTTTCTGCGCGAACTGGCCGTCCATTTGCTGCATTTTTGCAAGCAGTCTGAACCGCCGGAACGGCAGCGCCCTTCGGCTCGGAAAACGCAGTTTATTCCGGCGGAGGCCTGGTTAACCTTTGCGGATGCCAAAGCGGTTGAGCTGATCGAGCAGCAGATTTTGTTGCCCCTGCCTTTATCGGATATTTTTCCCACAGCGCGTTTAGAGTTTCGCATTAGCGCCTTTGCAGCCTGGCGGGGCGGCTGGAGTCCGGAACTGTTGCTTTTGCCGGATATCCCAGTGCTGTGTTCTGAAATCCTTGTTCTGCTGAGCCAGATGCGGGAGTATATCACCCGGAATTGGCCGCGAATCAGCGAGCCTGCCGCTCACTTGATCTTGCCCGGATTTCAAGAATTTTTCCTGAAGGAAATCCCTAATCTGAAAAAAAAACAGCGCTTGGCGTTGCGGGATCAGCTGAAAGAAGAGATGGAGAAACAGGTTTTGGCGAAAACAGATTATGAATTACTGCTTAGTTTCCGCTGAAGACGTCGTGGATTTGCTTTGTTTCAGTTTGCTGGAGTACATGCTGGCCGACAACTCCAGAAAGTATAACAAGTGCCGTTGCGAGAAAGAAAGTTGTGATGAGAGATTCTTACGATATCATAGTAATTGGTAGCGGGCTGGGCGGCTTGACGGCAGCCCGGCGTCTGGCCGGCGGTGAGCGCCGCATCCTGCTGGCCGAACAACATTCCCAGTTGGGCGGGCTGGCGACCTATTTCAAGCGTAAAAACCACATCTTTGATGTGGCTTTGCATGGATTCCCAGTCGGGATGCGCAAAAGCTTGCGTAAATACTGGGGCAGAGAATTTGCCGAACGGGTCACTCAGGTGCGTTCCATCCGCTTTGATAACCCGCAATACACCTTGGAATCCACCTTCGACAGCCAGGACTTCAGTGCAAAATTGAAGGGACATTTCGGCATTGCACCAGAAACCGTCGCAGCCTTTTTTGACGGTATCGCCAAAATGAATTACTACGACGAACAGAAAGAAACTAACCGGGAATTTTTCCAGCGTTTCTTCCCTGGTCGAACCGATGTCTGGCGTTTTCTGATGGAACCAATCACCTACGCAAATGGTTCCACCTTGGATGAACCCGCTATCAGCTATGGGATTGTCTTCGGTAATTTTATGAGTGAGGGAGTTTATACTTTTCACGGCGGGACGGATTGTCTGATCAAAATGATGAGCGAGAGTTTACGCCAACATGGCGTCGAGGTGGAAACCTGCGCCGCTGTGGACAAAATTTTCATTGAGCATGGAAAAGTCCGTGCTGTCCGGATCAACGGGCAGGAAATCGCCTGCAAAGCCGTCGTTTCCAACGGCAGTCTTGCCAGAACCGTGCTCGAATGGGCTGGCGAGGAAAATTTCCAGCCTGAGTTTGCCGCTGGCCTGAAGCAGGTGGGCTTAAGCACCAGCAGCTGCCAAGTCTATATCGGTATCAAAGAAGGGGAAAAGCTGCCCTATATCGGCGACCTGCTTTTTTCCTCCGATTGGCCGGTCTTCGATACCGAGGCACTGCTGAGTCGCAAAATCAGCAGCCGTACCTATTCGGTGTATTATCCCGAGATTCGTCCCGGTAGCAACCGCTACAGCGTAGTTGCCTCAATGAATTCGCGTTTTTCAGACTGGGAAAAGCTGAGCCGGGAAGAATACCGGGCTGCAAAAGCCGCTATGATTGAAGATACTCTAAATGCGCTGAGCCGATATCTGCCCAATATCCGCCAAATCGCGGATTATACCGAAGCGGCCACCCCCAGGACTTTTCAGCGTTATACAGGGCATCTGCAGGGAGCGACCTTTGGCACTAAGTTCCCGGGCTTGCGCTACAGTATGGGACTGCACAAGGAGGTCGGCGGGCTTTTCCATACGGGTTCAGTAGGCATCATCATGTCCGGCTGGCTGGGAGCGGCCAATTATGGCGTTATCACTGCCAATGAAGTCGAACGCTATCTTGTCTGAGAAAAATCCAATGAGTATTTTCTGTGCAAACATTTGAACGATTAGCTCCCTTCATGTTGCGTTCCCGCATTGTTGAAGTCGGGCGGCAGCGGCTTTTGCAGGTTCGCAAACAACTTGCTTATGTGCTGATAACGGATGATATTTCTGAAAACAGCCGGAAGAAAGCCCTGCAGTTGTTTCCCTGCCCGGTTTTTCAATGTTTCAGTTCAGGGGATTTGGAGCGTATCTTTGGTTATCATGGCACCCGTCTGCTGGGTTTTCGGCGTTCACCATTAAGCAATAAAGCCATGCAGGAGCTCAAAATGTATCGAGTGACAGAAAAACAACTTCAGACACCCGTTTTAGCAGAACATCCACGCGTGGCCATCCTGGGAGCCAGCGGGATCGGGAGGCATCATGCCAATTGGTGGCGCCTGGAAGGCGGCGAAGTCTGCGCATTCCTGGGCAGTTCCCCAGAAAGTGTGCAGGCGACGACGGAAAAATTGCAGAAGATTTTTCCTTTTTCCGGGCGGGGTTATTGGGATCTGGATGAACTGTTGGAAAAGGAAAATCCGGATATTGTCGATATCTGTTTGCCGCCGGAATTGCATTATCATGCATGCTGTAAAGCACTTGCGGCGGGTTGCCATGTACTTTGTGAAAAGCCTTTTGTTTATGATGCATCTTTGCCAGTGGAAGAATTGCTTTCTCAAGCTCGGCAGCTGGTGACGCTGGCCGAAGAGAAAAAATGCTTGCTTGGCGTCTGTACCCAATATGCCGTGGCCGCGAAATTTTGTTTGCAGACTTGTCCGCCATCACTGGCGGGGGTGCAGCATTATTTTGGACAACTGGTTTCGCCGGGTGCTAATCGGGCTCGCGGCGCGCAACAGACCTGGATTGATCTGGCACCACACCTGTTGGCGGCGCTGCAAGTCGCTGCACCGGATGCCATGCCGGATTGGCAAACCCTGAAAACGGATTTTACCGGACAGCAGGCGGACGCGGAATTTCTTTGCCGCCGGGGGGCAGAGAAAACTCCGCTTGCCGTTCGCATCAAGACGCTGCATGCGGACGAGGCGCCCTTTCATATCCGGGAATTGACGTTTGACGGTAATGCTTTTGCGATTGCCGGAAAAGCCGGGCCGGAGGGGATTTTTCAGCTTGAAATTACAACTCCTAAAGGGGCGACCCGCCACCCGGATATGCTACGCCAGCTGATTCGTAGTTTTAAAATCGGGAAAGTGGAAGTGAATGGGAGTCAGGCAGTGCAAAACATGGAATGGCTGCTGTACATTCTCGGACAGGCCGGACGCTAAAGTTCCGCTTCAGGTGTCGCCGGTGGATTGATTTTTTCCTGGATGACAATAGCCAGAGCCCGGGGAAAGGAAAGCTGCATCGTAGCGGCAATCTGCTCTGCGAGCTCCCGGAATTCCGGATGTTGAGCCAGTTTGATGATCTCTTCCAAGCGGCGAATGCTGAGCAAGTGGTTGAAGCGATGAGCAATAATTTCCGGCAGGAGTTTTTCCGGCAAAGCCCCTTTTCCGTCTTGCAACCAGCTTTCGGAGATGCCGAGTTTTCCACAGATTGTGTTTGCCAGAGCGCTGCGCAGTTTATGTCGCCCGATTTCAATTTTCGAATAGAGACTCAGGCTAATTCCGAGGCGCTCAGCCATCTCGGTCTGCGTGAGTTTGAGCCTGCTGCGCAATATTTTGAGTCGGGCGGCTTGGTCTTGCATAAAAGCTTTGAAATTGTAAGGTGTGTTCCTACTCCCGGAAATCCGTGTTCAATATAAACTGCCGATCGACAGGAGGCAAACCGTCTACTCATGAAACGCATCATCCTTATCGACGCCTATGGACAAATCTACCGGGCTTTTTTTGCTGTTCGCGGATTGACCAACCGCAAGGGAGAACCCGTCAATGCCCTCTATGGGATCGCCCGCTTCCTGCTCGGACTGGAAGAAAATCAGTCCAGCGACTTTGGTGCGGTCGCCTTTGACAAGGGAAAATGCCGGCGGCGTTGCACCCTGTTGCCGGAGTACAAGGCGCAGCGTCCGCCGATGCCGGATGATTTGCGCCAGCAGATCGAGCCGATCAAAACCTGGTTTCATGCCTTTGGCTGGCCACTTTTGGAAGAAGAAGGCTTTGAAGCGGATGACCTGATTGCCTGCATCGCGACGCTACGGGAGGAAACTCCGGTCAGCATTCTTAGTTATGACAAGGATCTGACTCAGCTGGTCAATGACCAGGTGACCATCCTGAACCCCGAAAAAAACAATGTTTGGCAAAACATCGGCAAAGCCGAAGTTGAAAGCAAATTCGGCATTCCTCCAGAACACATCGTGGACTACTTGGCACTGATTGGCGATGCTTCGGATAATATCCGGGGAGTCGATGGAATCGGGCCGAAAACCGCCGTCAAACTGATTCAACAGTTCGGCGCCTTGGAAAATATTTTTGCCCACCTGGAGGAATGTGGCAGTTCGCGCCTCCAGGAAAGCCTGAGACTTGCGAAGGATCTGCTGCAGCGTAACCGTGAACTGATTCGATTGGATCGGGATTGTCTACCAAACTGGAGCGGCTTGGAAGGGATTCGTCGCAGGAAACCGGACTGGCAAAGCATCCTCACACTTGCAGAAGAACAGAATTTTCGTACCATTCTCGATAATGTCCGGAAAAAACTCGCTAAACAGAATCCCGAACAACTGCTCCTGTTCTGAGTAGCTCACGCAGGCCTCTGCGTGAACAATTGCGTTTGGCGTCGTGTAACTTCAAAGAACTGAATCTCCAATGCTGATTAACATTTAACTTGTGAAAATGCCAGTGGCATTTTTTCGACAGCCCGGAGGGCTGCACAATCATAACCCCCGGTGACCGCAGCCCGAAGGGCAAGGGAACCGGGGGTAAGCTGCTCCCCCAAAGTCAGCGCCCGGAGGGCGCTACAAGCCAAATGAAATCATTTCAAAATTGCCTGTTGTTCCCGGGATCATCGGGTGAATGAAATCAACTTCTTCTGCAGTGGCGCCCTCCGGGCGCTGGTTATGGGGGCAGTCTCCACCCCGGGTTGCGTCGCACTGCGTGCTCCTCACCCGGGGTTATGTCTGTCCGGCCCTCCGGGCCGAGGATCGCACTCGATAAAACATTCACAATAGGTTGATAATAAATCTCTTGAATACTATGAAACGCGCCCTCACGCCTCATCATAGCATTCCTTAACTTGTCAACGGCTTTTGTATTGTTGGGTTATGCATCGATATACTGATACACTAAATGGGTTTCTGGTGGTGTCAAGTTTATACTCTTTTAACTTTTTGTTGCATCAGTAAGAGACGGGTATACATATTGTTTCTCCACTTTTAAAATAAGTCCCAATAAAACATGGGTCTGCTCGTTTAAATAAAAAGGACTTTTTGCGTCTATGATAAAGAATAAAATACAACCTTTTACTTTGGTGGAACTGCTGGTGGTGATTGGTATTATCGCCATCCTGGCCGCTCTGCTGATGCCAGCTCTCCAGAAGGCCAGAGAAAAGGCATATCAGACACAATGCATCAACCAGCTGAAACAAATCAGCCTGGGCATCAGTATGTACCGGAATGACAATAGGGATCGATTTCCCTATTGGATTTCAAATTTATACCCTAATTATATCAACACAAAAAAAGTATATCAATGCCCGAATGATGGAAATAAAGGGAAGACCGCTGCCCAATGGGATTCCCACCCAGGTGATAGTGATCAATTTAAATCAGCGTATGACCGTACTGGAAATTCTGGTTTGAATAGTTCCTCCCCCACGGATGTTGGGGGGGTCAGTTATTTTTATGAAATGAGTGATGCGAAATGTGATTGGGAACTTTCTGGATTTTCTGAAAAGGATTATACTTGGGCAGAATTGAAAGACTATCAACT
>JBAXYW010000145.1:0-9475 GCA_041670605.1 Lentisphaeria bacterium | reverse complement strand
TTGTAAATAGTGCCCTGTAGGGGCACCTCAATGATTCATTTCACACCCCGATATATTTTAAGTTAGCGCCAATAGGCGAGGACGCCGGCGCTCCATAGCCCGCGTCTATTTTGGGATGTGTACGTTTGTAGTTCAGCTTGCGTCCCCGTCCCCCACAACTTACAACTTACCATTCACAACTTACAAAAGCGGAGCCGCGCTCCCCACCCCATTCCGGCAGTCGTTTACGGCAGCTCTCTTCATCCTTGTGCACAGGGTTCTTCGGCTGTCACCTGGCGGTGGAACTCCAGAAAATCCTGCCAACTGACGATACTGACGGCCTGGTGACGCAGGCTGCGCCGGTATCCCCGCCCCACCAAATAGCTCTGGACGATTTTTCGCCCCAAGATCATAGCCCGTTCTTCACCGTAAAAATCCCGCATCTGTTCGAGATGAAAAAACATCATCGAGCAGATTTCCTGATGGGAAGGCGGGTTGCTGTCCTGCTCTAGCAGTTCCCGAAAAATCCAAGGGTTTCCGATCGCACCCCGGGCAATCATCAGGCGCTGACAGCCGGTTTCGGCAAGCAGCTTTTCGGCATCCGCTTGGCTGAATATTCCGCCATTGCCGCAGACCGGAATCTTCACTGCTTCGCGCACTGCCCGAATCACCGCAAAAGCCACTGGTCCGGAATACACCTTGCCCGGCAGACGTCCATGAATCGTCAAACCATCAATGCCGATACCTTCCAGAGCCTGACAAAACCGCACAGTGGGCTCCGGATCCGTCTCGGACAGGATCCGGGTCTTGACCGTTAATGGCTTGTTCGTATGATCCCGGACAATCTTCAGGCAACTCATCGCTTTTTCAGTATCCCGCATCAACGCCGCCCCGGCTTGACGCTGCAGCACTTTGCGCACCGGACAGCCCATATTGAAGTCCATGGCTTCAAAATTCATCCGATTCAGGATGTCGGTCGCTTTTCGAATATCCTCCTCGATGCTACCCAACAGCTGTACAGCCAGATACGGTTCCTCCTCCCCACGCGCCAAAATCAGTGAATTTTCCTGGTTTCCATGCGATAAAGCGCCAGCATCAATCAAAGCCGTATAAGCATAATGCAGTCCGAACTTGCGGCAGACCCGCCGAAACGGCAAATCCGTATAACCCGCCATCGGAGCCATAATATATTGCAGCATTGACGACATCACTTTTACCCACTTGCAAAACAGGGCAACTTCAATGCTGAAATTGCCCTGTTTTAGTTTTTATATCAGTGGAAAGACTCAGGCTTTAAGGAAGAACCGGGCATGATCTGCAACGCCTTCCGCAGTGAAGCCATATTCCTTGGCCAATTTCTCACAGGGACCCGAGGCGCCAAAATGATTGATAGCGAGGATCAGCCCGTCTTTTCCGACGTAGCGTTCCCAGCCCATGCCGAAGCCCGCTTCGACGACGACCCGTTTGCAGCAAGCAGCCGGCAAAACCGACTCCTTGTACTCCGCACTCTGTTTTTCAAAGAGTTCCCAGCTGGGCATCGAAACAACGCGCACTTTACGGCCTTCCTTGCGTAGAATCTCCGCTGCACCCATGGCACAGGACAATTCCGAGCCCGTGCCGATCAGGATCAGTTCAAAATCCTTTTCGCAGGAAACGACATAAGCGCCTTTGGCCACATTCATGCGAGCCACCACCTCCGCCGGCAGATTGGGGAGGTTCTGGCGGGTCAAACAGATAATGACCGGGCCATTCGCCTGCAGGGCAACCGCCCAGGCATGCGCAGTTTCATAGGAATCCGCAGGACGAAGCACGGTCATGCCGGGGATCGCACGGAACATGGCTAGCTGCTCAATCGGCTGATGCGTCGGCCCATCTTCGCCGACGAAAATCGAATCGTGCGTGAAGACAAAGATTTCGTGCAGATTTTGAATCGCCGCCAAGCGCAATGCGGGTTTCATATAATCGGAAAAAACCATAAAGGTAGAGCAGAAGGGGATGGCACCGCCATACAGAGCCAGACCATTGCTGATCATACCCATCCCAAGCTCACGAACCCCAAAATGGATATTCCGTCCAGCCCGGTTATCGGGCGTGAAATCCCCCAGCCCCTTAAGATAAGTCTTCGTGCTGGGATTCAAGTCCGCCGAACCTCCAGTCAACGATGGCACCAAAGCAGCAGCAGCCTGCATGATCGCACCACCAGAATTCCGGGTCGCCGTCGCTTTCTCCGGAACGGCCTTAAGCAGCTCGCTGAGAATATTCGCGGGTACCGTGCGTTTCAACAGAGCCTCCATCAGCGCCATAGTCTCGACCGGAGCACTCGCCTTGAAGGCTGCCAACTTTTTGTTCCATTCCGCCGCAAAAGCCCGCTTGCTGGCGATCAGCTGAGCACAAAGTTCACGCACATCATCCGGTACAAAAAATGATTTTCCCGGATCAAAACCGAGAGCAATTTTGGTCGCGGCCAATTCTTCCGCTCCCAGAGGAGCGCCATGCGCTTCGCTGCTGCCGGCCAATTTAGGGGCGCCATAGCCAATCGTCGTCTTACCAATGATAATCGTGGGTTTGTCTTTGCAGGACTGTGCCAGAGTCAGGGCGGCCTTGATCTGCGCCACACATTGTCCATTGATGCGCAAAACATTCCAGCCATAGGCGGCGAAACGCGCCCCGACATCCTCGCTCATTGCCAAACTGGTGGAGCCTTCGATGGTGATGCTGTTATCATCATAAAACAGGATCAGATTGTTGAGTTTCTGGTGTCCGGCAATTGCACAAGCTTCATGCGAAGTGCCTTCCATCATGCAACCATCGCCGCTGATCACATAAACTTTCTGATTAAACAGCTCGGTGTTGTTCATCCGGGCGGCGAATTGCTTCAGGCCAATGGCCATACCAACACCGGAAGCCAAGCCCGAGGCCAATGGCCCAGTTGTCACATCCACACCATGCGTATGCCCAAATTCCGGATGCCCTGGCGTTTTGCTGCCCCATTGCCGAAATTGCTTCAAATCGTCCATTTCAAGACCAAAACCGAACATGTGCAGCAAAGAATACAGCAACATTGAGCCATGACCCGCCGACAACACAAAGCGATCCCGCCCGAACCATTCCGGATTCTGAGGATCAAAATGCAACACATCACTCCACAGGGTGAAAGCATAATCCGCACAGCCCATTGGCATCCCGGGATGGCCGGAATTGGCTTTCTGCACCCCATCCGCCGACAATAAACGCACAGTATCAATGGCTTTTTTATGGGTTTCTTTTGCTTGACAAGACATCATTTTCTCCTTTGGTTTTGAATTTCGTTTTGTCGATACAGTTTTACAATTTCAAGAAAAACTCAGCGATTAATTCCGGAGCGCAGGTAGGAATTGATGAACAAGTCGATTTCACCATCCAGGACAGCGCTGACATTACTGGTTTCCGTTTCTGTGCGCAGGTCTTTGACCAGCTGATATGGCTGCAAGACATAGGAACGGATCTGATTGCCCCAGGCGTTGTCGCCTTTGGCCGCCGATTCAGCGGCATGTTCCGAACGCCGTTTAGAATCCTCCAGATTATACAGCCGTGATTTGAGAATGCGCATCGCATTGGATTTATTCTTGTGCTGCGAGCGCTCGCTCTGACAGGTCACCACAATTCCAGTTTCCAAATGGGTCAAGCGGACGGCACTGTCCGTACGGTTGACGTGCTGGCCGCCGGCGCCACTGGCGCGGAAAGTATCAATTCGCAGATCGCTGTCGGTGACAACGATATTGATATCGTCATCAATTTCCGGCAGCACATCGACCGAGGCGAACGAGGTATGCCGGCGTTTATTGGCATCAAAAGGAGAAATGCGCACCAGACGGTGCACTCCTTTTTCCGCTTTCAGATACCCGTATGCAAACTCGCCGGAAACCGTTAGTGTCACGTATTTGGTGCCGGCTTCTTCTCCGGGCTGGATATCCGCAATCTCATATTTGAAGTTATGATTATCCAGCCAATGCGTGTACATCCGGTAAAGCATGCCGCACCAGTCGCAGGACTCCGTGCCGCCCGCTCCGGCATGAATCGTCACAATCGCATTGTTGCCATCCATTTTACCGGACAGAAAACTCACCAGTTCCAAGCGGTCCAATTCCTCAATCAAACCCGGCCAGACTTGGTCAGCCTCCGCATACATTGACGAATCATCGCCCTCCAGCTCAGCAAATTCCGCCAGTACCTTGAAATCCTCAACGTGCTTATTCATCCGCGCAAAGGGCTCCAAGACATTTTTCAAACCCTGGACTTCCCCTACCGTAACCTGAGAGGCCTCCCGGCTATCCCAGAAATCCGGACGCAACATTTTTGCTTCAAGCATCGCCAACTTTTCAGCTTTGGTAGCGACGTCAAAGATACCCCCTTAAGTGATCCAGGCGCTGTCCCGCCTCAATCACTTTGCTTTGCAATTCTTCCCTGGTCATGATGCTCTCCCACAGATTTTTGTCTAATCGTAAAATACTTAATATAACCCAATTTCACACCTTGTCCCAGCCTGTTTTCTTTTTCCTCAGAGGAACCAAGAACCCAGGGGGAAGGGAGGATCCGGAGCTGGAAACTCCGGCCACATTCGGGGGAGGATCCTGAGCTGGAAGCTCCGGCCACATTCGGGGGAGGCACAGATCTCTTATTTCGCATTATATTATTGGTTTTGCCACGACTTTCTACACAGTGATTTCCCGATTCTCTGGAGGTATTCCTTGCTGCGTGTCCTGATTTATATTTTTCCGGTCATCATCAACTATGTATCCGGAGGAGTTTTTTTTATTACGGCCTATCGCTTTTCGGATGCCGGTTCTTCGGAATTCCTGATTACCGGAACGATGGCGATGTGGGCAATCATTTATTCGCTGACTTCTTTGCTGGTTGGCCGGTTTGTCAATGAAAAACGGGCGCCCGTTATGATTATTAACGCCGGATTTTTTCTAGCTCTGGTTTCCATGAGCTTTGTTCTTTTTCCCAATCTGCATCTGCAATATCTCTGGATCGCGCTGACCGGTGTCGGGATGGCTTTCTACTGTGCTCCCTTCCAGGTGTTTATGAAGACGTTTGAAGGCGATAATCCCTCCAGCGGGATTGTTTTTTCAACTGCCATGTACACCGCAGCCTGGAGTGCCGGTCTGGCCAGCGGCCCCTTTATTTTCGGCATTCTGCGCTGGCAGACTGGCTTCTATATCAATGCCTTTTTCTCCCTGTGCCTTGGCATTGGGGTTTTAATGGTGGAAAAACTGCGCGCGGGGAAACAGCCTGAGGCAAAAAAACAGACTATTCCGCACGCTGAAATTAACTATAGTCAATATCCGGATTATGCCTGGCTGGGCTGGTTGGGTGCTGGGGTCGGGACAGCCACTATTTCGATCGTCAGAACGCTCGAGCCAAAACTGGCAGTAGACCTCGGCCTGGCCAAAATGCATGCAGGCTCCATTCTGGCTCTGGTCAGCGTCATGCAGGTTCTCTGGGGCTTAGGCTGGATCAACAGCAAACGCTGGATGTTCAAGCCCTCCGCGGCACTCCTGGCCGGTCTCTGTGGAACAGCAGGACTCTCACTTTTCGCCTTCAGCACAAGCATCCCATGTTTATACTTGGCAGCTGTCTTTTACGGTACGTATTCGGGATACTTTTATTTTACCATGGTTTTTTATGCGCTGGTTCATCCCCTGAAAAGTGCCCGTTATCTATCCATCAACGAAGCCGTTGTCGGCCTCTCCGGTATCACTGGAGCGGTTGGGGGGGGAATTCTGGCTTATTTCAGCAATTTAAGCGTGACTTTCTCAGCTTGTGCTGTCTTTGTCACCCTGAGTACACTACACCGAATCCATATTCTCTCGAGCAAAAAGCGCAAAGCGCAAACAGGTCTACTGTAGTAGTCAACAATAAGAAACGAAAAACTCGCTCACTGTTTTTTTTCTCCGCAGTGACAAAGCACGGAGGAAGAGTTCCCGGGCTGGTTATTTAAATAATAGCTTCCCGAGTGTGACTTCCAGCATAAAAGCCATATTCATATTTGTCAATTCCGCGAAACGTTCCGCCAACTCTTGATTTTTCTGACGCGGTCTTGCTGGCATTTCCTGCATATTTTCCAAGGCAAAGCCGGCGGGCGGGCGGGCGCTCGGAAGCCCTGACTGAAATTTTTCAGGCAGGTCCATTTTTTGCCATTTATCAGCCTGAATGAATTTTTGTTTGTCGTTTTCCCATTCATAGCTGGTCATCACGATACGTTCTTTGGTAAAGCGGAGCAGTTTAAAAGCCGGGCGATGACTGCGTCCTATGGCGGGGCAGCAGAATTGTTTCCAGTGCCCTGAGGTAAATTCCAAGTCGAGATGGAGATGTCCTCCAAGACAGCCCAGAATCTGAGAATTTTCATCGAGCAGAGTCCGAATTTTGGGTGCATCCAGGAAACAAGGGGGGTAAATGGGTTCATGCATCAATAATAAGGTCGGTTTTGTCTGATTGGCCTTGAGCTGTTCTTTCAGCCAAGGAATCGTATCGGCGGCAAAAATAAGACAACCTTCTTGGCTGGTGGCTTGTTGATCCTGGGTAGCGAAAATAAAATGGAATCCCGCATAGGAAAAACTGCGTTTTTCAGCGCCAAAAACCGTTTCAAATTCCCAAGG
The DNA here is from genome assembly GCA_041670605.1 of Lentisphaeria bacterium. Classification (GTDB taxonomy): domain Bacteria; phylum Verrucomicrobiota; class Lentisphaeria; order Oligosphaerales; family Oligosphaeraceae; genus JAQVUB01. Next base: position 2,855 of record JBAXYW010000145.1, on the reverse strand, counting down.
CCAATTATCACCCGGGATCAGAAAATATCGTCCTGAAATTTCCCGATCCAAAAAATTCTTCAGCCATCTTTGGCGGCGCAAAGGAAGACTTATCTCTGGGAAGTCCGTCAGACGATTTTCCGGCAGGCCACAATTATCTCCAGTGATAAAGGTCAGATCAGGTTTCAATTCCTGCTGAAGCAGTTGACAGGCCGCGCGTACCAAGTTTTCACTTGTTTCATCTGTGATATGCAGATCACTAAGCCAGGCGACCGTGAAAAGAGGGGCTGACTCCAAGTTCGCCCAGTCCGGCTTTTGCGCCATGGAGCGCAGCTCAAACTGCCGGGCAGAATGATACAAGCGGGACACTACATCTTGACTGTAAGCTGCGTAAAACCCGACAAATAAAAAAAAGGAAAGAAAGGGTATTTTCATAAAGGATAACACGGACGAATTTGGGGTGAAACTGGCAGAAGCAAAACCGGAGGTTTTGGAGAAGGACTACCGAGAAAACGAGACAGCGCATCTGCTGTTCTGTTGGCGGTCGCTTGCGACCGCCGGGAGAGGGAGCGGATCCGGAGCTGGAAGCTCCGGCCACTTCCCGGGGAAGCCGGCTCGCCGATTTTCAGGCCCAAGCGGTAGGCAATGGCTTATCTTGGCTGGCGGCCTGCAGGTTTTGGCGGTCGCTTGCGACCGCCGGGAGAGGGAGCGGATCCGGAGATGGAAGCTCCGGCTACTTTCCGGGGAAGCCGGCTCGCCGATTTTCAGGCCCAGGCGGTAGGCAATGGCTTATCTTGGCTGGCGGCCTGCAGGTTGACGTCATGGCGTCCGAGATTCTGGAGTTTCTGGCGGGCGAGTGTTTCGGCCAGTTCGTGGGTATTGCACTCCTGGCTGATATGCATAAGGAGGACATTTCTTGTATTGCTGGACAGGATTTTGCCGAGCAATTCCTGGCTTTGCAGGTTGCTGAGGTGGCCCTGCGGGCCGAGGATACGTTGTTTCAGGTACCATGGGCGTTTCGAGGCAGCGAGCATATTCAGGTCATGGTTGCTTTCAATTGCCAGGGTATCGCAAGAACGCAACTGGAATTCTGTCATTTGGCCGGGGCGTCCCAGATCGGTGACAATACCAATTTTGCGGGATTGACAAGTGATAACATAGCCGACCGGTTCAACGGCATCATGCTGTACAGCAAAAGGCAGCACGGAAAATCCGCAGACAGGGAAGTCTCCTCCTGGGGTAAAGAGAATAGCCGGCCCCATCTTTGCATCCTGGTGCTGTAATTTCTCTGCACAAAGTCTGCTGGCATAAACCGGTACCTGAAAATAGTCTGCGCAGGTACGCAAGCTCCGGACATGATCACTGTGTTCATGGGTGACCAGGATGCCCTTGATGATGCTTTCCGGCAACCCCGCCAGTGCCAGGCGTTGACGGATTTCTTTGAGGCTCAGTCCGGCATCAACCAGCAAGCCTTCCTGCGCATTATGCACAACAATGGCATTGCCTTTGCTACCACTGCCTAAAACTGTTACCCCGATTGATGACATTTTTTCCCTGACCTGCGATTCATGATCTACGATCTGAAAAAAGGAGACGTATTACCCTTTCAGATACCTGATCAATGTAATATGGTTTTGTGAATTTTCACTGCGTGGCAACGGGATTTTCGCATTCTGACTCCGAAACTTTGTTATCGATCCCTCCCGGCCAAACGGGGAATTTTTCCCGAGTGAGGATTATTCCCGATTCTTAGCTTCCTGCAACACTCGATCGGCAACCGTATCAGAGACCTTGCTGTTTCCACCCAGCATTGCGACGGTTTGATCGATGCCTTTGCGTACGTCTTCATGGCGGAGGCCTCCCGGCAGAATATTCAACAGAGCCTGACAAAGTTTCTGGGGTTCGGCATCGTACTGCAAAAATTCTTCATAGACGCATTTTCCGGTGACCAGATTCGCGATAGTAATAAACGGCAGTTTAACCAGTCTTTTAGCGATCTGCCAAGTTAGCCAATTGACTTTGTAAATTACCACCAAAGGCAAGCCCAAGATGGCGGCTTCTACTGTCACTGTTCCACTGGCAGCAATACCGGCGGCGGCGACGTTCATTCGCTCACGGGTACGTCCGACCGAAAACTCTAACACTGGAAAATCTTCCGGCAACGCTTGACTATCAATGATTTTTCGGGCCAGTTGCAGACTGCGTTCTCGCGGGAGGGGGATTTCGAAGCGCAACTCAGGGCGTTGCCGATGCAGCCTTAGAGCGGTCTGCAGCAGAACCGGCAGCAAGCGATGCAACTCTCCGCTCCGGCTGCCCGGCAGCAGAAGCACAAGATGATCTTGACGTGGGCTTGGCTTTTCCCGATAAGATGCCAGAATTTGCAGCAGAGGATGGCCAACAAATTCCGCAGGCATTCCCGTTCCGGCATAGACCGCGGGTTCAAAGGGAAAAATACAAAGCATCCGGGAGACGGACGCAGCAATTTTCGGGATACGTCCTTTTTTCCAAGCCCAGACCTGGGGGCTGATATAATACACAACCGGGATCTTCAGTTGATGCAGGCGTTTTGCCAGCCGTATATTGAAGCCCGGATAATCAATCAAAACGACAGCAGCAGGCTGATCCTGTTTGATTTGTTCGATCAGACTTCGAAATAAGCGGATAAACATCGGCAAATGCCGGAAAACCTCGAGAAGTCCGACAATGCCCAACTCGCTGGCGTCAATTACAGTGTCAACTCCAGCCTTACGCATTTGCTCACTGCCCATTCCCTTCAGTTGCAGATCAGGTTGGCGGTGCAACAATGCTTCGGCCAGACGAGCACCATAATCATCACCGGAAGCTTCGCCGGCAATAATCCAAATGGATTTTACTTC
>JBAXYW010000144.1:0-9521 GCA_041670605.1 Lentisphaeria bacterium | reverse complement strand
TGACGTCCTGGCCAGACAGCAGATAAAGCAGATTCAACAGATGGACTAAACCGAAAATCAGACTTGAAACGATAACCGCCTTGTAGATGCCAATCTTCTTGGCATGCCAGGCTAATAGGAGGATCGATAAAATTGCTCCCCGAAAAAAGATCTCCTCGATCATCCCGACGCTGATAAATTTCAGGAGCATCGGGATCAGCAGGGAAACATCCAGCTGGTATGTGCCCTCAATAATCGGACCGAAGGGAAAAGGGATCGCGATCATGATAAAGGCTGGCCAGATAATCCCCAGACACTTGCAAAAACCGATCCGGTTGAATTTCAGGACTTCGGCGAAGCCCAGTTTAACCAGCAACAGCAGGCAAAGCAGAAATCCGATCGAACGCAGCAGAAATGCTGCCAGATATTGTGCCTGCGCAGTAGCTCCGCTTCCGCCTGCGATCAAAAAGAAAACCTTATCCATCGGCACTATGATAATCAGACAAAAGAAAATAAAAAGGGAAAAGCTGGCCCATAGGGGATGCTTAAGAGAATAGGTGCAAAGTGGTTTCATAAATCAATTTCTCCTTCAAGTAATTTTTTTCTGTAGAACCGATTAAACCATTTTTCATCAAAAATCTTTCCCTTCGCGCGTTATTTTTACTATAAATAGTCAATTGTGTTTTTTAGGCAACAAATATTAAATGTTTCTTTATTTTAGATTATACGCTTCAAATTTATCCTCTACAATACAAAAATATTTTTTTTCAATTAATTTGTTCTTTATGCTGCTCGACGAAGAATTCAAATGCTTCAGAGAGTTTGGCTGGGCAGAAACTGGTGCAATACAGTGGAAACAGACAAAAGCTGCAAATCGCAACGACCAGCTAAAACTTTTTCAGACAGTTGCCACAGTTTTTTTCAGTCAGCAATGTGCACAATAGAACCGTCCGGGAGCTGTGAAAAAGGCTTGTTTTTTTGCCTGGTTCATAAAATACGGCAGAATTATTGTCAGAATACGAAATGAATTCTAAATCTGACGAACATTTCAAAAAAACAGGAAGATTTAGCGGTCATGATGGCCGCTATTCTTTTTAAATTAACTGCAATGGCTGCCAGTTTCGCCTGTTTGGACACTGAAACCAGACCGTAGCTTTTCGCCCGGCCGAGTCCATGGAATCGTTTGAGCTCAGCATTTTTCCCTTCAATGCTGGCTCTTTTCTTGTACTTCTCTTTGAATTCATCGGTTTTTTGACTTTGGGAGATTTCATAAAATTCCAGGGTGTTGATCCCAATATTCAGAATTTTGCGGGCCGACTTTTTTGCACATTGATCATGTTTCGGACAGCTTTTGCAAATTTTCAAGTCGAAGTAATAATTATGTCCTTCCTGAAAACCACTTTTGCAGTCTTTGCGTTTCCGTTTATAGTATCTTCGGCTGACCGTCTGATTTCCCTGACTGCAAAACCATTGATCGGAATCTTTGTTATAGGAGAATTCGCTTTCATCAATGCGATAGGCAGAACCGCTGACGGGTATATAGGCTTCAGCCTCCATGGCTTCAATCTTTTCGAGAATTGATTTTCTGAAATAGGCTTTGTCTCCGTAAAACTCAGTGATTGTCAATCCACTTGTCAGGGTATCACTTAGCAATTCTTCAATCAGGGTACCATCCACATAAGCTCCGTTCGCGGTTCGTACAGCAGTGATAATTCGCTGGTCGGTGGTCATAATAAACTCAACCTTGTAACCAAAGAAGTTCGAGGTTTTGCTTTTTCGACCGACCCGGGCATCCTCATCGATCAGTGAACGAATGCCGGTCTGGTTCATAAATTTAGGTTCATCCAGAATTTCTTTTGCTTTTTCAATTATCAGGCTGGTTTCCGGGGTTTCCAGAGTTGTGTTGTTTTCGGCTATTTCGATCACTGTTTCCAGGTAGTCTTTCATGACCTTTTTGGCCTCTTTATGATCGCTGATTTCCTGGTAGTCTGGCACTTCCGGTAAATTTTCCAGTGATTCTTTCCTTTCTTCCTGATAGCTTTTTATGATCTTTCGGGCCAGGTGCTTCATTAATCGTTCTGGTGTTTTTTTGATGGTATTAGCTTCCACATGGGTGGCGTCAATACTCACACTTTCTTTCTTGAGAATTCCTTTTTCCACGCATTGTCGGACAATTTCGATAATGATCTCATCCAGCATCTGTTCGCCCAATTTCAGTTTTCTGAATTTTGATAGCAGACTTCGTTCAGGCAAGGTATCTTCCGGATTGACGTCTAGAAAATAGAGATAGGTCAGATTGAAACTGGCTTCCTCAATCACTTTTTCATCGGAAAGATCGTAGATATGCTGTAGAAATAGCAGCTTACACATCAATTCCGGTTCTTTGGCGGGACGTCCAAAATTCTGACAGTAGGTATCTTTCAACAATTCATTGATAAAGCTGAAATCAACAGCGTTTTTTATCTGTTTTAGGATATGATTTTCCGGGATTTTATTGTATAATAAACTATGGAATGATGATTGTTTTGATTGTGGTCGAAGCATGATTTTTCCCCCTGTTTGGTTGGTTTTGTTTGCACTTATATTATACCAGACAGGGTTATTTTTTTGCTCGGTTTTATTAAAAAATCCTCTTTTATTCACTTAATTTCGTCGCAGTTCCATTCAATCACCGGTTCTTTTCATGCTATACTGATTCTGCAGATTTTTTCGACTTTTTCACAGCTCCCGGACGGAACGGCTCGTCATGAACGGCGCCGCTGCCATATGCCCTCGATCATATCCGCCAGCTTGTATCCGATAAATCCGAACACGCAGCCAAGCAGGACACCGGCCACCACATCGGAGGGGAAATGCACATAGAGATAGAGCCGGGAGAAAGCGATCAGTACCGCGAGAATCAATGCGGGTATCCAAAGCTTTATCTTTTGGCGGCTGAACCAGAGTGCGGATGCCGCAGCGAAGGATGCCGCTGTATGCCCGGATGGGAAGGAAAAATCATCGGGGCGCGGGATGAGCAATTCCACTGCTGTGTTGATGTCGCAGGGACGAATCCGGGCGACAAAGGGCTTCAAAATACCGTTACAGATGACGACGTCAAGAGCCAGCGCGCAGCACAGGGCAATTCCGACCTTTCTGTACTTTTTGGTGATGAGCAGACCGATTGCCAGGACAATCCAGATGGCGCCCGAATTACCCAGCGCTGTGACAAAGGGCATCAACACATCCAGCCATGCTGTCCGAAAATGGTCATATATAAAGTTGAGAATAGAAAAATCAATGGCTTGCATCCGGGGTCACATCCTTTATTTTTGCTTTCCGAGTTGTTTTCGGCGGTTCATGAGAAGAAAGACACCCACAATGATAACGAGCGAGACAGTGATGGACACTGCCAATACCAAGGTGTTGTTCAGGTGAGAGGTGGCAATCATATGGACCGAAAGGGCATTTGAGGTGGAGGTGGCTCCCGTGTCCGGGTTGACGACAGAAATTAGAAACTTGAACTGCCCGACATAGGTCACCTTTACCGGAATTACAACCGATGCGGATTCGCCGGCCGCCAGAGAAGTAATGGAGTGAGTCTGGTATGCGTTGGGACCGAACTCGTCTACATTGTAACTGAACCCCCTGTCCACATCCACAATGGAAAGGTAGCAAACAAGGTTGTTCAAGGTATGGTCTGTCGTGTTGGTCACGGTGATATCGAGATTATTCTCATAAACAGGTTTATCCTCCACGGCGGTGGGTGAGTTGATCACAACGCTGACCTCCCCCGGAGCCTGCGCTGCAAAAGCGGGCACCGCGGAGCAGACAAAGAGCAATACCGCCGCAAACATAGAAATGATTTTCTTCATCTTATTTCTCTCCTTTCAGGGAAACTTTACCGCTGCCCCAAACCAAAAGTGCAATGCCAATGGCGGCAAACACAAGAAGCGGCAACACATACTGCATCAGAGAGAAAACAGAAACCTGATCCACCAGCATCTTCTCCATCAGATTAAAGCAGCAGGCGATGGGGTCAATGCTCAGGAAGAACCTGCCAACGGCCGAAAGCTTCAAAATCCCTTTCAAAAATGCGGGAAAGGTTAAAACGAGCAGGATCAGGACAGAGGTCAAAATAGACGCCTTGGTGCTTTCCAAAAGGACGGAGAGCATGACGGCAATGCCCGTAAAGGCCAGCAGAGTGAGAAGCCCGCAGAAAAAGGTGATAAACAGGGCGCTGGCCGTCAGACCGGAGCCGGCGCTGATGGCGAGGATATAGGGTACGGACACCAGCAGCAGCACAAAGCCTATGAGCAGTGAGCCCACATATTTTGACAGGGTGAGTTGCAGCTTTGAAATTGGTGTAAGCAAAAGACTCTCTAAGGTGTTTTCCTCCCGCTCGGCTACGAAGGAAGAGGCGCCAAGCACCATGCAGACCATCAGTGTCAGAAATAAAACAGCCTTGATAGCGTATTGAAGAACGTCGGTCTGTGAGAAAGCGGAAGCCTCACGGATCGTAGTGGCGAGGACGCAAAGCGCCGTGAGAATCACGGAAACCGCTGCAATCATCCAAAGTCCTTTGCTTTCGTAAAGGCTTTCCCGCAGCTCCTTTTTTACCATGGACTGATTCATGCGATACCCTCCTTTTCGGCGTCGGTGACTTTGAAGAAAATGTCTTCCATGCTGAGTGTTTTATGGGTCATTTCACGGATATCCAGACCGTTGGAAAGGATCGCCGTCACCAGCTCGTGCTTGACTGACAGTACCTCATCATCGGAAAGGCCGGACTCGCACTCAATGAGAAGCTGCCCATCCTCTCCGGCAACCCGCGCGACCTTTTTGAGCTTGCGGATCAGACCTTCTGCGGCTTCGTTGTCGCTGGTCTGCAAGAGCATGGAGTAGCCATCCCGGTACTTTTCCTGCAGCTCGCGGATGCTGCCCTGTTCCACCAGAGAGCCGTCCTTGATAATGCAAACCTTGTTGCAAAGCACCTCAATGTCTTTGAGCATATGAGAGGTGATAAAGATGGTGATACCGTCACTCTTGTTGATATCGAACAGGAGCTGCTGGATTTCCCGCTGGCCCCGCGGATCAAGGCCCAATGTCGGCTCATCGAGGAAAATGATTTGCGGGCGGTTCACCAGAGCCTTGGCAATCCCCAGCCGCTGCTTCATCCCGCGGGAAAACTGCCCGACAGGGACATCCGCTTTGTCGGCAAGGCCGACCTTGGCCAAAAGTGCTCTCAAATACTTCTCGTCAGAGCCGCCGTGATTGAACAGCGCGTAAAAGTATTGCAGGTATTCCTTGGCCGTCATCCAGTAGTAATAGCCGTGAGATTCCGGCACAACGCCGATCATCCTTCGGATTTCAGAGGCGTGGCCGTCCACCTCCATGCCGCCGATTAAAACTTTTCCCCGTGTGGGAGTCAGCAGTCCGTCCAGTATACGGATGGTGGTGGTTTTTCCGGCGCCGTTGGGACCGAGAAAGCCGAAAATATCGCCTTTTTCCACATGCAGACTCAAATCCTTTACCGCCCGGAAGCCGTTTCGGTAGGTTTTTTCAAGATGTTTAGTTTGTATCATAGGGTTTCCCTCCTTCATAATATGGGGGCTGCATGGCCCCAAGGGTTTGGCCGATGCAGCCCCGCTTTTGGTCAAACGATGCGCTTTTATTTGGTTTTGTCTTTCAGCGGCTTTCCACAGTGAGGACAGTAGGCAGCTTTTCCATCCACCACCGTGCCGCACTCTCCACACTTCATTTGCAGAGATGCTCCGCAGACGCGGCAGAAGGCGCCGGATTTCTGGTAGACCCCACAGCTTGGGCAGACCGTTTGCTGGCTGCGCGCAATCAGGAACCCAATGACCGCCGCAAGGTTAAAGAACAGACCCAGAATCGTCCAAAGCGTCCGATTCATGTCCGCCTTCGACGCCGCCTGATAGAGCCAAGCCATAATCAGCAGCCAGTAGGCAAGCGCCAGCAATCCGCAGAGGCTCACGTAGGTAATGAAGGTCGCGACGGCGACCACTGTGGGCTGTGTAAATTGTCCGGACTCGAAGAAATCGGGTCCTTCATATTCGCGTTCGTGCTCCCGTTCACGATCTCCGTAATCATGCTCTCCATCATAACGGACGTCTTCGCTGCCCCGGTTACTTTCATAGGTTTGATGCCAGGTGACGGCCTCACTGATTTGTGTGCGGAATAGGAATCCGGTCAGAATACCGCCCAAAAGGACGATGACAAGCGACAGCAGGATGAAGTGTTTTGCGGTCTTTTTGAAATCCATGCTCATAATTTTCGTTTGCAATTTAGTCATGTTGACCCCTCCTTACAGGTTGATGTGTTCATTGTATCAGCGGCTGCTAAACTGCTGTTTTCCTGAAGATAAACTGCGGATAAAATGTTTTCTTTTTGATAGATTCGGGCAAGCTTTTCGCCAACGGCGTCCAAACTGCGCTCCCTTGCAACCCGCAGGCCCGAAGCGGTGAGGTCAGGTAAGGCGCCTGTCAGGATGGCGGCTGTTTTTTCCGCAAACCCGGCGAGAGAGCTTGCCTTGTGGACGCTCTGCCCATCGGCCAGCCAGCCGTTATAGACCGGAATATCCCGTACCAAGGCGGGGATGCCGCAGGCGAGCGCTTCGAGCACCACGATTCCCTCCGTTTCCTCGTTGGAGAGGAAGGCAAACAGATCGCAGCCGCAATAGGCGTCCCGCAGCTCCTCCCGTTCCACATAGCCGGGAAAGCTGAGATTTTTCGGAGCGTTTTGGATGGCGGTGCGGATGCGCTTTGGTACAAGATTCAGATTGGTATACCCAAACCAGAAAAAGCGCACCTGCGGCAGAGCGCGGGCCAGCTCCACAAAATCCAACAGACCCTTGCGCTCGATATAATGTCCCACGGAAATGACCGCTTTTTCTGCTGGGCCGAGTCCGTATTTGTTTCGGAAGGCGGTACGGCGCTCCAGGCTGGGGGCAAAAAAGTCGGTATCTACACCGTTGGAAAGGGCATAGATTGGCCTTTTGACTCCATAGCTCTCCAGCACCCGCTTGGAATAAGGGGTGGGCGTAATCACGAGGTCGCCCAGCTCGTAGCAGTGGATAATCCAGCGCTTAAACAGCGGGGCAAACAGATTGGAACCCTTGAAGGAATTGCGGAAATCCTCCATCGTGGAATGGCCGTAATAGACGACCTTCCTGTGCCGCAGCCTCGCAAACCATGCCGCCACCGGGGAGTCAGGAAACACCGTGTTGATATGTACGGCAGACGAGGTCTCCGTCCATTTGTTCGTGGCCTCAATGCCGATGCGCTCCAGCATATCCCTCTGGTGCAGGATGGCTTGTCCAACGCCGCTTTTGCGTACCAGTGACAGACAGCCGGAGTATAGGGTAATGCTCATAGATTCTCCTCCTTTCAATGCACCAACGCTGCAATCTGTTTAAAAACTACATTCAGCCCCAAGCTATACAGAGCGATGGAGGCGGGCTTTCCCATCAGAATGATAGCGGTAAATTTCCGCCAACTGATCCCCGTGGTGCCCGCCAGATAGCATAGGAAATCATCCGGCGCCACAGGGAAAAAGATGGCGATGGCAAACCACCGGGCAAATTTGCTCTCGCTTCCCGTCCAGGCTTCATACTTTGCGATCATCTTGTCGCTGAACATGGCATACAGTACGGACTTGCCAAAGTTTCTGGAAATGATGAAAGCCAGGATGGAACCGATGCAGATTCCGATGTAATTGTAAAGAAAGCCTGCCCATGGCCCAAACAGCAGCACCCCTGCCAAACAGCCGAGTCCGCCCGGCAGGAGAGGAATCACCACCTGGACCACTTGAAACACGATGAAAACCAGCGCACCCATCCGCCCAAAGCCTGAGATATACGTCTGCAAAGCCTCCTGAGAAGTAAATAGGTGCTGATGAAAGGCATAAACGGCAAATATCATACAGCCGACTAAACTGAGGATAGAACAAATCTGGATGGTTCTTTTCGCAATGTTTACCGACATGGGATCACCTCTGAACAGACCGCTCTCTCTTCAATGTTCGCTTCTCCAAGGGTTTCAAAGTAGACTTTCTCCGCTCTTTCCGCGAATGCGGCGGCGGAAAAGGCTTGCTGTGCGAATTTAGCCGCATTCTTGCGCATGATTTTTTGTATGACTGCATCGCTAAGCAGGAGTCTCATATCCGTCAGGTATTCCCGTTCCGTTTCATATTGCCAACCGTTGTAGCCATCCAGAATGACTCCGTCCAGACAGGCATCCCTGCGGCAGAGTGCCGGCAGCCCCGATGCGAGGGCTTCAATGTAGGTGAGTCCTTGGGTCTCGCTGACGGAGGCACTGACAAACAGGTCTCCCATGTGGTAGAAGTCGCCAATTTGCTCCGGAGGAATCATACCGGCAAAGCGTACCGAATCCCCGATGCCGAGATCCAACGCCATTTTCTCCAGTGTATCGCGGTAAGGCCCATCCCCGACAATCAGGAAGGTAAGCGTCCGTGTGTCCTGCTTTGCGTAGTACCCCAGCAGCTCCTCCAGATTCTTCTCCTTGGCAAGACGGCCGATATAGAGCAGAATGCGGTTTTCATCCGGAATGTCAAGCCGCTTCCTGATGTCAAACTTCTTTTCTTCCGAGGTTTCTGCTGTGAACCGGCCAAGGTCGATGCCGGTGGATACCACATGAATGGGCCTGTCAATTCCATAACCGCTTAAAACAGCTCGCACCTTTTCCGTGGGAGCGATGACGGAGGCGCACTGCTCAATCACCCAGCGTGATAGTGTAGAGGTCATTTGCCGCCCCCATTTTTTGTTGGACATGAAATAGTGGGTGTAGTCCTCGTAGACCGTGTGGTAGGTGTGGACAATGGGGATGGACAATCCCTTGGCGATCCGACGGGCCATCAGGAAGGTGGAAAACTCACACTGAGAGTGGATGATGTCCGGCTTCCAATCCAAAATCCGCTGCACAAAACCACTGGAGAGGGCCGCCTTAATTCTGGCGCCGGGATAGATTTTCCCCGCGCCCACCGAACCGATATAGGTTACCCCATCCGATTCATAGGAGTGGAGGGTCTGCGACAGGGTCAGGACACGAACCTCATGTCCGCGCCGGATAAGCTCTCTCCGCAGATTCAATACCGAGGTCACAACCCCATTCACGGTCGGGGCATACCAATCTGTTGTAATCAGGATTTTCATAAAGCTGGGCTCCTTCCTTATAGACGATTGCCGGCGCCGGTGCCAAAGCCCTCATAACACGGCTTGTCGCCTGAATGATGAACATAGCGTCATTGTGATAGTTTCCAGGCAGCCCGGTGTATTCTTCGTGAAGTCCGGCAATAAAGGTGCCGGCATCTTTGGGCTTTTCTCCCACACTTACTTGCGCCCACCGGCGCAGTTCGGCAACAAGGTGCGGGTGCAGATGTGACTCGTAGACACGGTGTTCCCACAGCGTGCCTGGATAGCTTTCGTTGTGGGGATAGGTGAAAGCGTCTGCGAGATAGTGCATCAGCTTCCCCAGCCGATAGTAATCCCGCATAGTCCAGCTCGTTCTGCCTTGCAGATGTTC
>JBAXYW010000143.1:0-9550 GCA_041670605.1 Lentisphaeria bacterium | reverse complement strand
TCACCATTGAGGTCATGGGTGGACATACCACACGCTATCCCGGCAATTACGCCAAATACATGCTGGAACGAGAAGCCAGGCATGATCAGCTGATCGCTCAGAAACGCAACATCGATCGTAAAAAAGAACAGCTGGGACGTTTCATTGACCGTTTCAAAGGGAAAGCTACCAAGGCCTCCCAGGCACAGAGCAAACAAAAACAGCTCGATAAACTCGAAGATATCGAAGTGCGCTCGATCACCATCAAAGGACCGCGCATCCGCCTGCCGAAACCACCCCGTTCGGGGCAGGAAGTGCTACGCTTGGACCAGGTCAGCTTCTCCTATGATGGAAAAACCGACATCATCAGTCATCTGGATATCCGCTTGGAACGCGGCGACCGGGCAGCGCTGATCGGGCTGAATGGTATGGGAAAAACAACTTTATTGCGGCTGATTGCCGGGCATCTGACCCTGAGCAACGGCAAAATCAGCATGGGACACGGCGTCGAACTGGGCTATCAATCCCAAGACTATGCTGACACAATGGATCCGGAGCGAAGCGCCTATGACACGGTTAAAACCTACGCCAACGACCGAACGGAGAGTGAAATCCGGCAGCTGCTGGGCGGCTTTGGCTTTCACGGCACTGACATCGATAAACGAGTGCAAGTGCTCAGCGGCGGCGAAAAAGTCCGCCTGGGCTTGGCCCGATTGCTGTTACGCCCGCTGAACTTCCTGCTGCTGGATGAACCAACCACCCATCTTGACATTTATGCCCGCGAAGCGCTGGAAGAGGCTCTGCAGACCTATGAGGGGACGATCTGCCTGGTCAGCCATGACATTGAATTTGTCAAAGCAGTCGCCAATACGATCTTTTATCTGACCCCAGACGGTATTACCCGCTATTTCGGAAATTATGATTATTTCCGCCATAAACTCTTGGAAGAGCAAGTACAGAATCGGGAAAGTCTTCCGACTCAGGAAAAAGCCAGGACGGCGAGTCCAAGCGCCGCTCCGATTCCGGCTCCACAAACCCCGGCTCCGCAAACTCCAACTCTGCAAGCGGATGCAAATCCGTCAGGGAATCGCAAGCAACGCAAGCGCGAAGAAGCGATGATCCGCAATGAAATCGGCAAGCTGAAAAAAGCGCAGGAAGCCATCGTTACAGAAAGTGAAACACGCATGGCCGCCCTGGATCAGGAACAGACCGCAATCTATGCCGCTCTGGCAGAGGGCAAAGCAAATACAGATTTTGCCAGCCTGAACCGTCGCTTGGATGAAATCAAAAAAGAAATGGATGCAGAAGCTACCCGCTGGGAAGAAGCCGCAGATAAAATGGAACGACTCAGCGCGGAATGCGAAGCAAGATTCGCCGAACTGGGCGAAAAATAACGCCTTCTGTCAGCCCTCATCGAATCCCTTTATCACTACAGTTCAGAAGCGATCCCTAAGTTTCTGTTTGATTTCCTGTCAACAGAATTTACATTGTGATTTTCCGATCGCCGGGCTACATGAGATATTCCGGTGTCCTATTCGGACAATAAACCAGAGCGGTATTCAAGGTTGCGGAGTACCGGTAACAAGGAGCAACAATGTCAGAAGTCATCCTCAGTCATGTCTACAAGGCCTATCCGGGTAATCCGGAACCCACGGTCAAAGACATTAATCTCGAAATCAAAGACAAGGAATTCATGGTATTAGTAGGCCCTTCCGGCTGTGGAAAATCCACCACGCTTCGGATGATTGCCGGCCTGGAGGAAATCAGCGGGGGCACCATCAGCATCGGGGGAATCGTCGTCAACAATACGCCGCCGAAAAACCGCGATATTGCGATGGTTTTCCAGAACTATGCACTCTATCCCCATATGACCGTCTATGAAAATATGGCCTTTGGCTTGCGTTTGCGGCATTTCAAGAAAGATGAAATCGACCGCCGGGTACGGGAGGCAGCCGCCATCCTCGGGCTGGATGATCCCAAAGAGAATTACTTGCAGCGTCGTCCGAAAAACCTCTCCGGCGGGCAACGCCAACGCGTGGCGGTTGGACGCGCTATCGTGCGGCAACCAAAAGCATTTTTATTTGACGAACCGCTTTCCAACCTGGATGCCAAGATGCGTATACAGATGCGGGCTGAAATCAGCCGTCTGCACCAGCGTCTGCAAAGTACGATGATCTATGTCACTCATGACCAAGTTGAAGCCATGACCATGGGCGACCGTATCTGCGTCATGAAAGATGGCATCATTCAACAGGTTGCAGACCCCATCACCCTCTATAATTTCCCGAAAAATCAATTCGTCGCCGGTTTTATCGGCACTCCACCGATGAATTTCTTCCCAGGACGCCTACAAGAGAAAAACGGCAAAATTATTTTCAGTGAAGGCACCTTTGAGATTGAATTAACGGATCCTGTTTGGAAAGAAAAGATCACTGCCGCCAAAGTGACAGACGTCACCTTTGGCGTCCGCCCGGAAAATATCGGTTCTGAAATGGCCGAGCAAAATCCTGAGTTTCCCCGTATACGGGCGAAGATTGAAGTCATTGAGCCGATGGGAGCAGAAACTCACGTATATTTCAACACTGGCAAAAACAGCTTTGTTGCAAAGCTGGATCCCTTCCGAAAAGTTCGTTATGGGGAAGAAATTGAATTATCAATTTACCTGCCAAAGGCGCATCTCTACCGTAACGATACCGAAGAAGCCATCTTCTAAGCTTTACGGCGTAAAATGATCAGGGTCACTTCGGGTCGAGCCAGGAAACGGAAAGGCGGTCCCCAAAATCCGGTGCCCGGTGATACATATAGCTGCAACCCCCTTTGGAAGGCGTATAATTTCCCTGCTTTCCAAGGATAAATCAATTGTACCAGCAGATTGAACGGGAAAATTTGTCCGCCGTGGGTATGGCCGGAGATCATCAAGCCGTAATTCTGCCGATCCGGCACTTCCGGACGGCGCGGCTGATGTTCCAGCAAGATGCCGAATTGTGCTTCCGGGACGAGAGGTAAATTCAGGGGCGGCTCGTGGCGCCCCTGACGCTGCCAGACGGCGGGGTCGTCGACCCCATATAACCAGAGCCATGGTTTGATCTCGACACCCTGCTGGCGCAAAACCTGAAAACCGGCTTGGGAATGCGCCTCCATGCTGTCGTCTGCTCCGGAATAACTGTCATGGTTCCCCAAAACCCCATATTTTCCATCCGGAGCAGGGACCTCCGTGAGCTGTTGAAAAAGCGCTTCGATTTCCGGACTGATTGCGCCATCCAGAAAATCGCCGGCACTGAGCAGGAGCTGTGGCTCTGCCTGCCGAATATGCTCCATTGCCTTATGCAAAATAAAATGCTGGAAGCCATAGTGAAAATGCAAATCGCTTAGCACGGCAATACGGTAGCCATCCGCGCTGGCCGGGACTTTGTCGGAAAATACTTCGACAGTTTTCAGGCGGATCTGGCGAACTTCCAGCATTCCCCAAAGTGTAGCAAAGCTCACCAGGCTGAGCCCGATGACGGCTGAGACGAAAGCGGACAGCCGGAGTCCCTGCAGCCTGATGCCTACACTTTCACTGGCTTTGCCAAACTTTGCCGCCTTGCGGGTCAGCCAGAGTGCAAGATTCCAGGCATCACCGGTTAATTGGGTAAAAGCGAACCAGAAGATCAAGGCCAACCAAATCCAGGCAATCAACTCAAGTGCAGGAAACTGTCCGCGCCGGAAAAGTGTCCGGTTAATCATCGGCAGAAAAGTCAGCAGCAGCATGCCCAAGGCCAAGCACAGCGAGCCAAGCCCATGCCGGCAACAAAATGCCAGATGCAGATGCCACCAACTATAAATGCAAAACACGACGACAGTACTGAAATATATAAGAAAAAACATCCACTTCCTTTAAACTAAAAAACAGTTGGACTTTGAGACTTTTGAACTCTAAATGGGCACTCTTAAGCAATTGTTACACGATCTTGTCAAGAGTAGATATCCTTATTCGCTTTTAGGTACTATATCATAAGCATGAGTTGGCTGCCGATTTCCTTAGAATTTTTCGATCCTGGAAAAAGAGCCATGGGGATTGCCATTTTTCTGAAAAAGGCTATTTTATAAAAATCACCTGATTGAGATGTTGACTTACCCCCATCAAAAGGAAGTTTAGAAATGCTTAAACCTATTGGAGTACAACTGTATTCTCTACGCGATCTGACGACAAATGGCTATGCGGAGGTTTTGAAAAAAGTCGCTGACATTGGCTATCAATGCATTGAGCCGGCCGGTTTTCGCAACAGTAGGCCTTCGGAATTCAAAAAAATGGCGGATGATTTGGGCCTTAAAATTATCTCGTCGCATACTCCATGGGCTCGTCAGGCCGGCAATCTTGGCGAAATTATGGAAATTGCCGATATTCTGCAACTGGACAAAGTTGTTTGCGGCTACGGCCCAGACCAGTTTAAAGACCTGGATGCCATCAAAACGACCGCCGATAATACAAATGCAATGCTGGAAACCTTGGCCAACAACGGCTTCACCCTCTTTCAGCACAATCATGATTTTGAATTCGGACGTCTGAATGGACGAATTAAATATGAGATTTACAAGGAACTCTGCCCGAAGCTGAAGTTTCAGCTGGATTGTTTCTGGTCTACCAATCGCGGTCAGGAAAACGCCGTCGACATGCTCAAACTCTTCGCCGACAGCACCATCTTGCTGCATTTAAAAGACGGCTTCTGCCCACAGAAAATCGTAAAAAATGAAGCAGGGGAAGAAATCGTCGAGCGCAAAGTCGATCTCCGCCCGCTCGGCACCGGAGAACTCCCGATCAAGGAATTGATCGCAGCAAGCCCGGATACGGTCGAAGCGATCATCGTCGAACTGGACTTCTGCAATATTGACATGATGACGGCCATCGAACAAAGCTATCAGTTCATGGTCAAAAACCAACTCGCTCTGGGAAATAAATAACGAGGGATGGGGTATAAAATTGACGCCAGCAAAATCCAGCATACAATCAAGATGGGACTCGACAATTTAGCGGCATGTGCTTGCTTCATTATCAATTGCCATTTGTGCTAAAAGAAACTGGGAGAAGGATTCGCTCTATTCCGTGAAAAAGACAATTTTTTCGGTGCATGACTTGAAAATCTGCAAAGCGGAATTACTTTATTTCTATTATCGAGAATGCGGGCGTAGCTCAGTTGGTAGAGCGCCACCTTGCCAAGGTGGCTGTCGACGGTTCGAGTCCGTTCGCCCGCTCCATTCTACAATTTATATGCGGGCGTAGCTCAGTTGGTAGAGCGCCACCTTGCCAAGGTGGCTGTCGACGGTTCGAGTCCGTTCGCCCGCTCCAATCGTTCAGACCGTGGAATTTTTCACGGTCTTTTTTTATGGCTGTATGCAGGGTTTCTGCCAGCGCCAAGAGCCGCTGGGCTGGCCGTCGGGATCGCTCAGACGGGCAAAAAATCCGAAGCTTAGGCGGTCATCCCGGATATACAATGTAAGGTGGTTCGGGCCAGCCTGCAAAGTAATGGGAACCATGACGGCGTCCCGGCGGGCAATTTTCTGCCGGGCGGGACCAAACAAAGTTTTTCCATTCAGCTCGACGCGGAGTTCCCGGTCAAAACCCAGCCAGAGCTGCAGTGGAGTTTCTGCCGGGGCAGTGATACTGCATTGCGCTTCGACTTCGCAATCATCAATTCCGCCAAAGAAGGCATCCAGATCGATATAGCCATCCGCGGACTTGTTTAGCAGACGAACTTCTCTCTGTTCCGGTGTAGCTGCCGCATCAATCCTGCGCACCTTCCATAGGCACAATTGCGAAAGACGCAACTCGACTTCAAGGAGGGAGCGTTGCACAGACTGCAACAGTGACTTATTTTCTGTTCCACCCGGAATAGAATCCTGCAAGCCCAGCAGTTCCTGGCGCAAGCCAATATCACTGCCGAACTCACCATGATATTTTTTCAGAAGCTCAAAATTGTCCCGGGCATATTTCTGCAAAGGATACAGTCGCAAGACACGCTCTTTGAATTCCTGGGCCAATTCCTGAGTCAGCCTTTTTTCTTGACGCTCTATCGCATATCTTTCATTAAGCCGCACAATTGCCCATTCAGCCGCAAATCCGGAAAACTTTGCTGCTGACGGGAAATCCCCCTGATGGTTGATCACCGGACAAGGCAGTTCCCAAGTAACCGGCAGCGGCAGTAACTCCTCTTCCACTGGTTGCATTAATGCGGCTTTTTCATAGCAAGCGATTTTTGCTTCCTTGTCATCCCCCATGCTTCTGGCTTTATACAGGTAAAACAGGGGATGCTCTGGAAAACGCGCAAGCATACGCTCGAGCAACTCGGCCAGTGGCGGAATTCCGGCGGCAGCCTGCCCGGTCTCTATACCCATTTTGTCAAGGATCCGGAAATAATCCACTGCAGCTGCAAAAGAGGGGAACTGTTCATCACGCTGTTTCAATTTCAGCAACGCGGCCTGCTCGTCATGCCGCTGCAAATGACAGAGTGCCATCCGGCAGAGCAGGTCGGAAGAAGCGCCGCGCACTTGTAAGGCCTTCTCATAGAACTCCAGCGCCTGACCTAGTAGTTCCTGTTTTGCGCGTCCGCGCCGATACCGTTCCCCTTTGCCGGCCAGCCTGGACAGTGACGAAGGCAGATCTTTGCGGAAATATTCGGCGAAGCGTTCCGCATCCGCCCGGGCATAGGCATTTCCGGCGACGAGAAGCAGATCATAATCGCTCTCAAAAGCCCCTTCGGCCAGCATGAATTCCATGGCGGCCCGGTCGAAACGACCCGCTTCCGCATATTTCAAGGCATAATCGAGGTGTAAAGGGGCTCTTTGCAAACGTTCTGCTTCCAGCTGTTCTGCGGCAACTGGCGGTTCCCGTTTCCGGAAAGGAATGTACAAGAATTTCACCCAGCTGGTTTCAGCGCTTTTCCCAGCGCCCAGCAGTCCGCCCAATATCGACCAATGCCAGTCCGAATTTACGTATTCCGCAGCGGCATAAAACGGCATAAGCTCCCGTTCAGCAAACCAGCTACGCTGGCGGAAGCGGTACAGGCGATAGAGCACACTGCGTTCAACAAAGCCATTGCTGTCACGTTCATAATAGTTGCTCAGCCCGCCGCCCATTCCCCAAACCTTCTTTTCATCCCGGAACTGCTCCTGCTGATACAAAAACCAGAAGATGGACAGGCGTTGCGTATCAGTCTTTTCATTGTTTTCATAAGAATAAAAGGGAAAGAACCAATTTTTGCGTATGGGGCGTCCCTTGATTGGGGTATCCTGCTTGACTTCCCAATGATACAGCGGAAGCCAGTGCCAGGGCAGCGAAAGAGAACGGTTATTTTCAGCAAAGATCGAGCCTCTGCTCCTATAGGAAAAGGGCGGCAAAGTACTCCAGCAGTCGAAATTCTGTCCGGCATTGCTGAAATAAGCGAACAGGGGCCAGATTCGCAACGACGAAGCGCGCAGCGTGTTCTTCTTTTCATCCGGCCATTCTGTCTGGCTGCGGCGATAGAGCGACAGAGCATAAGACTGGGTTTTCTGCTGATAAGCATCCGCCCGTTTCACCGTGCTGCTGCTGCCCAGAAGCCAAGGCAGTTGCAAGGTCTCCTGACGCTCATAATTCCGCTTGCAGCCCTGTGAAAAACTGTACAGTGGGAAAATTGCCTGCATCTCTTTTTCGGCATCAAAAGAGCGGTACCAGAAGGGCAGCAAATGTTGCCAGAAAAGGTCTTCCCGTGACCACTTTCCCCGCCAATCGCCGGGGAGCATATCCTGCCGCTCCTTTTCATGGCACTGTTTTCGACGCAGAGAGGCCTGCTTTTCTCGGCGGTTGTACAATCCTCCGACTGAGAGAAACTCATTGCGGTGGTGCTGCCGGTCAGAAAGGTAAAAGGGTGGTAGAAAATCCTGTTCTTTTTCCTGACTGCGACAGCGCCAATACGGAAAAGCCCACAGTTTATTTTCAGCACACAAGGTGGCGTCTCCAGCGGACTGCCGCATCCAAGACTGAAAGTACAAAGGCACCACATAACGGAAGCCCTGTTCTGCACTGCTCTGTTGCGCCTGTTGGGTGCTTTTCCCGGCACCTCCCAACAGAAAGAACCAGCTGCCGCCGCTGGCATTTGCTCCCTCAAAAGCGCTGCTATACCAGGGGAAAAGCCAGAGGGCTTTGCTGTCCAAACGAATTTCTCCTGCAGCAGTCTGTTCGCTCTCCCGCCGGGAACGATACAAGGGCCAGAAGGCCTGCCAGCTTTTTACCTGAGTTAATCCTTTACTGTCCTTTTCCGAACTCTCACCCCACTGAGCCGGAAACAACCACCGGGACAGCGAATGCCCGGAAGAATCCCAGCGATAACTCATCCACCAGGGAAACAGCCAGAATTGTTCTCTCTCGCCAGATAATTCCCGGCTCTTGGAGTGATAATTGCATTTCTGTTCATGCCAGTAGAAAGGCGGCAACAACCTCCGGCGGCTATCAAGCTGAAAATCCTGTCCTTTTAGCTGTTCGAGTCCCGCACGGGTACAAGGCGGATTTTCGCTCGGCACATGGCTTTCTGTTTTCTGCCAATACGGAAAGAGCCAGCAGCTTTGCTGATCCCAAATTTCGTCGCTGCGTTCCTTGTTTTTGCCAGAGACACGACGCCCACGGGTATTGTAAAACACAGGGAAAACACCCTGCCATTTTCGCAAATATGCTTGTTGTGCAGGAGCTGCGTCCTGTCCGCGGCTGCCCTGCCAGTATGGGAACAGATAAAAGGAATCATAGCTTCTGCCCTCCGCCTCCTGCTTGACTGGGGTATCCTGGCGCATCGCTATCCGGAACAGCGGAAAAATACCATGCGAATATTGTTTTCGGTGCTGAGTTTCTGTCCAGCAACTCCAAAATACTGGAAACAGATAATGCGCTTGGCCGTCCGCTTTCCAGCTATTATGCAACAACAGTGCAAAATTCAGGTTCAGCTGATTTTTCCTCCACCAACATAACCACAAAGGAAAACAACTCAGATGACCGCGATCCTTTTCGGAAGCACTCCACAACAGCGGGAAAATCCACAGATCATGAATGTCCTCACCCCAACGAAAACCAGTCAATGGCCAGAGAAAATATAACTGTCCGGAATATTGAGTAGGATAATCCTGCTGAAAACTCAGAATCTTGTGAACCTGATACTTCGTTGTGGAATACCGTGAATACAGGGGCCAAAACACTTCCTGCCGGATTTCCTTGCTGACTGCATCCGTATTACGGTAATAAATCGGCCAAACCCGGATGTCTTCCCCAACAGCCTGCGTAATACCGAAAGAAAAAAACGCAAAAAACAAAATCAGGAAAAGTTTCTGCCGCATAATATTGCCTCCTACCCATGCTGGACTCGTATTTCTATGATTTTATAAATATACCAAGGCAGCCGTTTTTTTTCAAATCCGCAATACCAACGAATTCCCCTTTCCCAGAGCTTCCCCAGAATGTGCCCGGAGCTTCCAGCTCCGGATCCGCTCCCGCTCCCTCCCCAGAATGTGCCCGGAGCTTCCAGCTCCGGATCCGCTCCCGTTCCCTCCCCAGAATGTGCCCGGAGCTTCC
>JBAXYW010000142.1:0-9566 GCA_041670605.1 Lentisphaeria bacterium | reverse complement strand
ATTCTTTTCCGCCCTTCGGAAAAGGTACGGCAGGAGTTCCCGCAGTTTCCGGTGGCCAGCGAATATGACGAAGTGGAAAAGATCCTTGCACCAGCTCTTAATGCCTGAACACGGACACGGACGAACACGGACGGGCTTGGGGTGGATTGGTGTCTACAACCTAAACTATAGGGCGGCAACTATTCCGAAACAGGCATAAACTCATGCGCCGGAGGCGCATAACCATGCTTAACCCCAGACTTCAGTTTGGGGAAAGGCACTCAGCAAAACCGGGTGCCTCGGAGAGGCACTACAGAGAAAACAAGACAGCACATCTGCCGTTCTGCTGGCGGTCGCTTGCGACCGCCAGGAAAGGGAGCGGGAGCGGGAGCGGATCCGGAGCTGGAAGCTCCGGCCACATTCGGGGGAGCGGATCCGGAGCTGGAAGCTCCGGCCACATTCGGGGGAGAATTTGGGAACGGGGATGCGGGCTATAAGCCCGCTGGAGCCACACAGCCTGAAGGCTGAACTACAAACTCGGTATGTAGGCCTGGACTATAAAAACGTGCACGGACGCAATGCGTTGCATAAGTTGCTACAAATTTTTTTACAATCAACCCTTCAGATAGTAATAGATACATGGCGGAAAACTGGCATTTTAAGGTAGAGACCTATTCCGAGTTTCGTTGTAGTCCGGCGGATCCCTGTGTGGTTTTTAATCCAGCAGGAGAAGTTGTGCTGAATGGAGCCACTGGGGAAGTCCTGCATCTTGAAGGGTATCAGAGACTGTTGGGAGGCGACCCTCAGGATGCCGCTTATTTGGGCACTTGGGATGGGCGCCGTTGTTATGCGGTGACGTTATCGGAGCAAAATGCCGGTAGCTTCGTGAATCCGATCTCACTGAGAGAAATCCTTGCCCAGCAAAAGCCGGAAGAAGGGTGCCTTGCCTGTATGGGAAAACAGCTGCTGTTTTGGCGGCAGCAGACCCGGTTTTGCAGCGCCTGCGCTACCCCTTTGCAGGAAAAAACCGGCGAACGCGCCCGAATTTGCCCGCAGTGTCAGACCCTTTATTATCCCCGTATCAATCCCGCCGTGATCGTGGCAATACGCCGGGGAGAGAAAATTCTGCTGGCGCACAATCGAAATTTTGCGGGTGGAATTTTTAGTTTGGTGGCCGGTTATGTCGAGGTTGGTGAAAGCCTCGAACAGGCCGTTGAACGCGAAGTCCTCGAAGAGGTTGGCATCCGCATCCGTAATCTTCGGTATTGGGGAAGCCAGGCTTGGCCTTTCCCAAGTTCCCTGATGATGGGATTTCTGGCGGAATACGAAAGTGGAGAGCTGCAGCCTGACGGAACGGAAATCGATCTGGCCGACTGGTTTGCTTTGTCGGAATTGCCGCCCCTGCCGAGAGCGGGCAGCATTTCCCGCCGTATCATCGAGAGCCTGCTGCCGGAAAAACAGGCCGTGATTCATTAAAGAATTTTATCTTGTCTGCAAGCAAGCGTTGGTTTTAAGGATAAGGCATGGACAATTGCAGTGTGATTGCAGAAAGTGAAAAAGGCGGCAGTAATCGTTCGCTTGGGCGTTCTATGCTGACGGTCAGTAGTATGACCTTCTGCAGCCGGATTTTTGGCTTGTTGCGGGATGTAGCGATGGCCTGGTATTGGGGGGGGACGGTAGATACACAGGCGGCCTTTCAAGTAGCTTTTGCCTTTCCAAACAGCTTGAGAACTCTTTTTGGCGAGGGCGCGTTCAATCAGGCTTTTGTGCCAATTTTGGCGGAAAACCTTGGCAAACGCGGCAAAGATTCAGCTTGGCTGCTGGCTGAGCGTGCGATTTCTCTACAGTTGCTGGCACTGCTGGTCTGCGTGCTGGCGGTTTCCGGGATCAGCTTGGGTTGCCTGATTCTGGCGCCGCCGGACATTGCGTTGCGGGTACGGTATACCTTGCTGATTCTTCCGGTTTTGATGCCCTATGCTTTGTTTATCTGCCTGACGGGTGCTTTTTCTTCGGTTTTGAACTGTTTGAAAAAGTTTTTGTTGCCGGCTTTGACTCCGATTCTGTTCAATATCGTCCAGATTGTTTCGATTCTGCTTTTGTCCGTGCTGTGGTATCATGATGAATTCGGGGCTTTACTGTTTTTCAGTCTGGGGGCTATTCTGGCCGGCTTGCTGCAGCTGCTGCTGGTGATGCTGGCGGCACGGCGGCAGGGTTTTGTTTTTCATTTCAATTGTACTTGGAATTGTCCGGAGGTCAAAGTCCTGTGCCTCAATATTTTGCCTGGCTTGGTTGGGGCAGGGGTGATGCAGTTGAATTCCCTAGTTGATCGAATCCTGGGGCTCTGGCTGGGATCGGCGGCGGTCGGCGCCTTGAATTACAGTCAGCATCTGGTTTATCTTCCAGTGGGAATTTTCGGTGTCGCTATGGGAGTGGTTTGTTTGCCCAGCATGTCCAGGGCCTGGGCTTTGAATCAGGAGGAAGAGATGGTCAGCAGCCTGAATTATGCGCTGCGCATCGTCCTGTTTCTGTCTCTGCCTTGCGCAACACTGCTGGGCGCGCTCAGCACGGAAACAATCTCCCTGCTTTTTGCCCGTGGGGCATTCACTGTGGAAGCCGTCCGTGAATGCAGCTGGACGCTGAATTTCTACCTGATCGGTTTGCCGGCCTTTTGCTGTGCAAAAGTGGCGACCAATCCCTTTCATGCCCGTAAAGATACCCGAACCCCGGTGAAAATTGCCATGTTCTGCATGGTTGTGAATCTGCTGCTGAATCTACTTCTGATGCATTTTTTGCGCCAGGGGGGGCTGGCGCTCTCCACCAGCCTCTGTTCCTGGCTGAATGTCGCTTTGCTGCTGATCTGGAATCGACGAATACTGCCCCGCTGGACGCCCGATGTCGTGTTGAAAGCAGCAGCCGGATTGACTGTGTTGGCTCTTCTTGCCGGACTGGTGGCTTGGCTGACCGGAAACGCCCTGCTGAAAAGCATGTCGGATTTTCCCGCATCTCTCTCTTTTCTGAAGAACCTGCTTTGCGTTGCCGGAGCCGGCCTGACGGGGGGGCTGGTCTATCTCTTGGGAAATCGGCTCGCTTCCCGTCCTGAATGGCCGGAATTGCTGCAGGCCACTCGAAAACGTTGAGCAATTTTTTAACTGAACCCAAAAGGAATCACTGTCATGACAAGACAGGAATTTGCCGCAATAGCTACAGGTCGTATTCTGATTCTGGATGGTGCAACGGGCACCGAGTTGATCAAACGCGGCATGCCCTCCGGCGTCAGTCCGGAAAACTGGATATTGGAACATCCAGAAGCCATTCTGGAAGTGCAGAAAAATTATGTCGCCGCCGGCTCTGATATTATTTATGTCCCGAGTTTTGGGGGGAATCGTCTGAAGTTGAAGGAATTCAATCTTGCCGATAAGGGCTTGGAAATCAACCGGAAATTAGCGGAACTTTCCCGCCAGGCAGCACCACAGGGGCTGATTTTCGGCGATCTGGCTCCGACCGGTCAGTTTGTTGAACCCAGCGGCGATCTCCCGTTTGAAGAATCGGTCGCCATCTACCGGGAACAAGCTCAGGGGTTACTGGCGGGCGGCGTGGATGGTTTTGTCATCGAAACGATGATGGATGTTCAGGAAGCTAGGGCAGCTTTGCTGGCGATCAGGGAACTTTGCGACCTACCTGTCATGGTGACTTTGACTTTTGAAGCCGGAAAGCGAACCTTGGCTGGCAACGATCCCGTGGCTGCATTGGTTACTCTGCAGGCACTTGGGGCTGACGCCTTTGGCTGTAATTGCTCCAGCGGACCGGAAAGCATGGCGGAAATCATTGCTATGATGAAGCCTTATGCGAAAATTCCCCTGATTGCTAAACCGAATGCTGGCCTGCCACAATTCCGAGCCGGGCAAACCGTTTTCCCGATGGGAGCAGAGGAATTTGGCAGCCATGCGGCAACCTTGGTCGCAGCCGGTGCCAGCATGATCGGAGGCTGCTGCGGCAGCAGTTCAGCCCATATCGCCGCTTTGTCAGCAACTGCTAGAAGGCTTGCGGCGCCAAGCATCGGCGCACAAATCACGGGAGCCGTCAGTTCAGCGCGTGCATATCGCGTTCTGAATCCAAAGGAACCTTTTACGGTACTTGGTGAACGTATTAATCCGACCGGCAAAAAAGCCTTACAGGCTGAATTACGTGCCGGCAAGCTCGATCTGGTGCAGACTTATGCCGAAGAACAGGAAAAGGCCGGTGCTGCGCTGCTGGAGGTCAATGTCGGCTTGTCCGGTATTGATGAAACAAAGATGATGCGGGAAGCTGTATTGCTTCTTGCCAGGAGCAGTACACTGCCTTTGTGCATTGATACGACGAAGCCCGAGACCGCTGAAGCAGCGCTGCGGATTTATCCTGGACGTGCTTTGTTCAACTCCATTTCAGCGGAACCGGAACGCTTGAAAAAAGTTCTCCCGTTAGCGGCCAAATATGGCGCCATGCTGATCCTGTTGCCCTTGACCGAAGCCGGCATCCCGGAAA
The DNA here is from genome assembly GCA_041670605.1 of Lentisphaeria bacterium. Classification (GTDB taxonomy): domain Bacteria; phylum Verrucomicrobiota; class Lentisphaeria; order Oligosphaerales; family Oligosphaeraceae; genus JAQVUB01. The sequence goes on along the minus strand of JBAXYW010000142.1, from coordinate 5,066 downwards.
CACTGGAAAAGCGTTGCCTTGCGGTCGAGCAGATTCTAAAGGCCGCTGAACCCTATGGCTATAGTATTTCGGATGTCTGTGTCGATGGCCTGGTGATGACCATTTCTTCGGATCCACGGGCCGCGCAACTGACGCTGGATTTGCTGTCCTGGTGTTCGAAACGCGGCATGAATACAGTCTGCGGCTTGTCCAATGTCAGTTTCGGGCTGCCACGTCGCGATCTGGTCAATCAGGCCTTTCTCGGCATGGCCATCGGCAATGGACTCAATATGGCGATCGCCAATCCCATGCAAACGGAGCTGATGGATTTGGTGCGCGCCGGCGACGCCCTCAGTGGACGCGATCCCAAACTCCAGGAATTTTGCCGCAGGTATGCCGGCAGTAGCAACGCTGCGGCACCAGCGACACAGGAGTTGTCTCCGAACGAGGCCTTGTTGCAGGCTTTGCTGCAGGGCAATGCCGGGGGGATTAACGGGATTCTCGCGAAAGCGCTTTCCGGAGGGGCTTCTGCTCGAGAGCTGGTGGATCATATTCTGATCCCCGGCATCAGCGAAGTCGGAGCCCGTTTTGAGCGCAAAGAGTATTTTTTGCCGCAATTGATCATGAGTGCGGATGTCATGCAGGCCGCCATGGCAGTCCTGCAACCGATGTTGGAAGAAAAGTCGAGCGATTCGAAGGGGAAAATTCTTTTAGCTACTGTGAAGGGAGATGTGCATGATATCGGTAAAAATATCGTTGCGATCATGTTGAAGAATTATGGTTTTGAGATCTTTGACTTGGGCAAAGATGTTTCAGCTGAAAGCATTCTTGATACTGCGCAGCGGGAAAATATCCGGCTGGTTGGACTGTCGGCTTTGATGACGACAACGATGATGGAAATGAAAACAGTGATTGAGCTGGCTCGTCAACGCGGACAGCAGGATTTGCAGTTCATGGTCGGGGGGGCGGTGCTGGATGAGGCCTTTGCTCAATCGATTGGTGCACATTATGCCGCCGATGCCTTGTCCGCCGTGAAACTGGCGCAGCGCTTGCTGCCAGACTCCGGGAGCACAAAAAAATGCCCGGATTAGCAAGGGTTTCCGTACTGGTTTTTCTTGCTTAATTGCAGTCAGCCAGTTACACTAATAATAAGTACCGCAGAGGGATATTCTGCATTGCATCACACTGTTGAAAAAAGGAAAAAAACATGGCTCAATTAGCAATCAATGGCGGCAAACGACTGATTCCCGAAGGAACAATCAAAGACTGGCCCCCAATCGATGAGAGTGACCGGGACATGGTTTTAAGCTCCTTGGCTGGGCACAAACACGCTTTCGGACCAAACTGTAAAGCGTTTTCCGAAGAATTTGCGGCCTATGTCGGCTGCAAATACGCGATTTTTACCAACAGTGGTACGGCTGCGTTGCATATGGGAATCGTCGCAGCCGGGGTAGGAGCTGGGGATCAGGTGATTGTGACCGCATATTCTTGGTCGTCCAGCGCGACTTGTATCCTGCACCATAATGCCATCCCGGTCTTTGTCGATATCAATTTTTCGACGATCAATATGGATGAAGATAAAATCGAAGCGGCAATCACGCCGCGCACAAAAGCGATTGTCGCGGTCAATTTGCATGGGCTGACTTGCAACTTCGTAAAATTGCGGGCGATTACCAAAAAGCACAATCTTGTGCTGATTGAGGATTCCTGCCAAGCGCACGGCGCGAAATTTCAGGGCGTTAATGCTGGCAAGTTGGGGGATTGCGCGGCCTTCAGTTTCAATCAGAACAAATGTCTCTGCACTGGGGAAGGCGGCATGTTCGTGACGGATAATGAAGAGATGTACAATGCTGCCGCGCGTTTGTGGAGTTTTGGAGAGAATTCCACTCCGATGCAGTCTCGCGACTATCATTCCTATGCCTTGGGCTGGATGTATCGTGGCTCGGATTTGGTCGCCGCTTTCGGACGCGCACAGCTGGCAAAAATGCCGTACTATTTCGAAACACTGCAGAATAATGCTGAGGTTCTGACGGCGAAATTGAAAGATATCAACGGATTGATTTTGCCAGTGCAGCCGGAGGGATATTTGCATAACTGGTATAATTACACCAGCCGTATTAATGCCGATGCCATGGGCTGGCGCGGAGCGCCGAACCTGTTGCGGGATGCTATCATGGCCGCTTTGCAGGCCGAAGGCGCCGGAGTCGGTATTTGGCAGAGTTACATTCTTCCGGATATGACCGTTTTCAAGGCTAAAAACGCTTATGGCGGCGGCTGTCCCTGGTCTTGCCCATTAAGCAATGCTGATGGTGAAAAAGTGGATTACAATCGTAAGAATTTCCCGGAAGCTCTGCGGCATTGTGATACTCATTTCGGCATGACGATGCCACTGCGTGCACCCAATGGTCCCGAAGTCGCAACCTTGGTTGGCGATGCCTTCCAAAAGGTGTTTAACAACCTCCGCGAACTTGATCCCGAAAAAACCGGCAAAAAATAAGCCGGTTTTTCCTCTGTTGCGGCAACTTGCCTGTTGCCGCCGCAGAGGAATAACAGCCCGAAAGGTGGCGTGTTTCTTTATCTCTTTTTTCGCAGTGTTGTGAGGAGTCACCTTATCTGAGAGACTTCCAAATGCTCAAGGAAAACTTCGGTTGTACTCGCGTTCACAAGCGAATCTATAGGGGTGGCAACAATTCAGAAACTGGTACCCAATGATGCACCAGAGGCGCATAACTATGCTTAACCTTCCAAAGCTCGGGTGCATCGGAGAGGTACTGCAGGGCGTGCTCATGGTCTGCAGGCGTGCCTCAGGCATTGTTCGGAAACGGGAAAGCACTACAGACGCACAGGTTCTGGAATGGCATGTATGAGTGAGTTACAGAATTTTTTCCACAAAAAAACAAGAAATTAGCAGTTCGTAGTTTGGATTCCATTTTTTGTAAATACGTGAAGGTGGATCGGATGGGAAAAAAATCAGGTACGAGCTGTCGAGTCGACTTTCAGAAAACAATGTGGATCGAATTGATCGGCTTTGATGTCCGCAAGGACGATTACGGTGTGCATTATTTGTTGAATAAAGCCGGTTTTATCCCAGATGCCATGTTGCTTTTATTATGGAATGCGGATTTTATTCACCAGTATCAGCCGAACAGCGAAGATTTCAGCGAGGCCTTTCTGCGGGATGATTGTTGCGCATATTATGGGCGCCGGCAGGGCGAGGAACATTCCCGGCAACGTTGGCGTAACAAGGATTTGAAAGGGCTTATTGCTTGTCTGCATGAATATGACATCGAGGTCTATCTGAGTGTCTTTGATCAACAGATGTCAAATGCCGCCGCTAAACTTTTTCAGCTGAAAGATCTCCCCGAACAATGGGTCGATCAGCATCCGGAAGTGAAATATACCCTGCGAGATGGCAGACTTTCATCCTCGCTTTGCCCATGGAAAAGACTCAATAACGGGAGTTTCTATGAGGATTTCCTGCTGCAGCAATTGCAGCGCCTGTTACCGGATTTCGGCTTTGACGGCTGGCATGCCGCAGATGGTTTTGGTCATCCGCGCTTTCCCATCTATCAGGGCGATTTTTCGGATGATATGGTACAGCAATTCGGAGGGGATCAACAAATCCTGATGAAATGTGATGGGGATCTGCCCGCGTTGAGCCACCGGGCGGAATCCATCTGGCAGCATCAGCGCTTGGAATGGATTGAATTCCATTGCCAACGACGAACCCGGTTTTTTCAGAAGCTGCTATCGGGGTTGCGGGAAATGGGTCGCAAGGTCATCATCAATAGTTGCTGGACGCGGGAGCCTTTTGAGGCAAAATATCGCTATGGTGTCGATGATTTTGCTTTGTCTGTCCTGGGATTTCAAGCTTGGGTGATTGAATCTCCGATCTCCGTTATCGAACTGGAAGGCTGGCGGAAGGATGACTGTGATTCGCTCTATAAATTTATTCCCTCGCTGGGAAGGATTCGCGCCTGCTTGCCGACACAACGTTTGTTGTTGTTGAATACGATAAAGGATACGATGGAGCAATATAACAGTATCCGGCATGCCCCCATGTTGCTGGAAGCCGAACTGGCCAGCTTCGGGTCTGTTCATTCGATTCGGGAAGGGAAGTTACAGCCAGCTTTAGATGGTATTGTCTCCTGCTTGTCGGATGGGCTGAGCAAATGTGAATGGGGCTGGTTACTGGAACGCTGGAATAGCAGCTTCAGTGCTGGGCGGATTAGTTGGAATCAAGGCGTAAAAGTAATCTATGATCAGGATGCTCTGGAGAATGAACTGCGTTCTTATTGCCAACAGCCTTTCTGTTCGAGTTATCACTGGTATTATTTGCTGTTGGGGGCAGGTGCTCCGTTGCTCGAAACCATCGAATGGTCTCAGGCACGTACCGCTCAGGGACCTTTTCTAGTGATTCACCCCGCCTTCTTTCCCGCGGAGAAATTGCAGGATTTTATGGCAGAACGTGGTAACGAAACTTTTAGTTGTGGTCTGACAAAGCTGCCGTCATTAAAGGTGGCGACAAAAGAGCCGTTTGCCTTTCCACCAGATTCTTGGCTGAATCCTTTGCCGGAACCGGTGCCAAGGCCTGCTGCCGTAAAAAAACTGGTTAGTCGACTGATCGAATTCTCTGGAGCGCCTTGGATTGTATCCGGACAGGCTCATGTTTGGCAGCAGAACACAAGCAGTAGATCATTGCTGTTTGTTCGCAATGACCGAAATTTATATCAATGGGTAAAAGTCGCGTTACCAAGCCGAATCAGAAGGCTGAAAGCCGTTAGCGAATATTTGAAACCGATCATCATTGAAAAAGAAGAGGAAACCAGCCATTTTTCCGTTAAACTGCCGCCATTGGGTCTGGTCGTCCTGGAGCTCATTCTGCGCAGGGCATAGAGAAAACGTATAAAAATTGCCGATAAGTCAGGAATTCCGGTCGCCCGGAGAGCCAGAAGGATCTTGTAAATTTTGGGTATTCACCTGAATTTGTGGGTACAAACGAATAAAAATGATACAGGGAGCTCTGCTCCCCGTACCCCTCGGGATTTTCCAAAGGCATTGGCATCTCCCAGGCATTACGCCTGATT
>JBAXYW010000141.1:0-9566 GCA_041670605.1 Lentisphaeria bacterium | reverse complement strand
TTGTTCCTGTGCCGGCAACTTTAGCTGTTCAATGAAATCATAGGCCGCATCAATATTCAAACTGCAGAATTCATGAATATTGAGCTCATTGACGGTAACTGCCAAAAATTCCGGTTTAAGCCGTTTCCCATGGCAGTTGGTACAAACTTCGAAGCTCATGTGTTCTTGCAGCCGCTGGCGCAGGTCGTCACTTTCGGTTTCGCGGTGTCTTCGGAGCAGATTTGGGATGATGCCCTCGAAGGGCTTTTGCCAAGAGGTGAGTTTTCCCCTCATCCTGAGGTCAAAATCGATGATTTCTTCCCCGCTGCCGTAGAGCAAGATCTGGCGAATTTGTTCCGGCAGCTCCTGCCAAGGCGTAGTGAGGCTGAACTGATAATGCGCCGCGAGGCAACGTAAATAGTGATTATATAGGATGATGACCCGGCGCATACCGCGCCGCCAGAGCGGAATGGCGCCATTTTTGATCGACAGTGTGGGATCCGGAATGACCGCTTCCGGGGTGAAAATCAGGCGTTTTCCCAATCCGTCACAGGCCGGACAGGCACCATAGGGACTGTTGAAGGAAAAGTTTCGCGGTAGGAGTTCTCCAAAACTCAAATTGCAGTCGGTGCAGGCCAGGTGTTCACTGAGGACTTCCTCCTGCCAGCCGGAAGCTGCGGAGCTATCCTCTTTGAGGACAATTAAGATGCCACTGCCTTTTTTTAACGATAATTCTACTGAGTCATGCAAACGACTTTTTTCAACCTGACCGATGATCAGGCGGTCAACTACTGCTTCCAGATGATGACGCAGATTTTTGTTCAGTTGGATGTTGCTATCCAGGGAAACGATTTTACCATCAATTCGGGCTCGGACAAAGCCGTCTTTCCGCAAGGTGTCCAGCACCTCGCGGTGTTCGCCTTTACGTCCTCTGATGTAGGGAGCCAGCAACATGATTTTGCAGCCTTCGGGATAACTCTCCAGCAAACGGCTGATGTCTTCTGCACTCTGATTCTTGATTTCCTGCCCGCAACGCGGACAATGCGGATGCCCGCAATGAGTATACAACAGCCGCAAGTAATCATAAATTTCCGTTGTCGTGGCCACAATCGAACGGGGGGAGTTGCCGGCAGAGCGCTGTTCGATGGCAATGGCCGGCGACAAACCGTCAATGTGTTCGACGTCGGGCTTCTGCATCCGATCAAGAAATTGGCGGGCATAAGCGGAGAGACTTTCGACATAACGTCTTTGCCCCTCGGCGTAAAGGGTGTCAAAAGCCAGAGACGATTTCCCCGAACCGCTCGGCCCGGTGATGACCACAAGGGAATTCCTCGGAATGCGCAGGTCAAGATGTTTCAGATTGTGCTGACTGGCACCGCGAATAACAATATCGCTCATGTATAGTAATCCGTGATTGGAGGGTTCATAAAACTGGATAAGTATTTTTAAAGTAATTTGCCAGCCGCTTTTTACAATTCAAAAGGATGCGCGCCACAGAACGGGGAGGGGGTGTTCAAAAGCCGGTGACGTGCCCACAATGTCTCAAGACTGAGACAAAAAGTCGCAGATTGGAGGTGGTGGATGTCGTTTCTTTGGCAAAATTATGGCATGTAAATTGCTATAATTTAGTGCATATAGTCAGAATGATCGTTTATATTCAATAGAGGAGGTACTACAATGAATTACGATAAATTAACTGAGAAGGCACGTGAATGTTTTGCCGAAGCCCAGCAGATTGCCGGCAAGATGAATCATCAGGAACTGCAAGGTTTGCATCTGCTGGCCGGGCTGTTGCGTCAATCCGGCGGCATTGGGCCGGCGATTCTGACGAAAGCCGGTACGGATTTGAAGAAACTATCCAAGGAAGTGGATTGTTCTTTAGGGGCTTTGCCGCAAGTTACAGGGGAGGGGGCACAGGTCTATCTGGGCAGTGAAGGCAATCAGATTTTGCAACATGCTCAGGAATTTGCTGCTTCGATGCGGGACGAATTTATCAGTGCAGAACATCTGCTGGCAGGGATTCTGGCCAAAGGACGCAAGGCCGGCGAATTGCTGCGACAGAATGGTGTTACGCACGAGAGCCTGTTAACTGCGATGAAAGCTGTCCGTGGAAATCAACGGGTTACCAGCCCAACCGCCGAAGAAACGTTCCAGTCGCTGGAAAAATATGGTAAAGACCTGACGGCTCTGGCTAGTCAGAATAAACTCGACCCAGTGATTGGACGTGATGAAGAAATTCGTCGCGTTATTCAGATCCTTTCCCGGCGGACAAAAAATAATCCGGTTCTGATCGGTGAACCCGGTGTAGGTAAAACCGCGATTGTGGAAGGATTAGCGTCGCGGATTATTCAGGGCGATGTACCCGAAGGCCTGAAAAACCGCCGCTTGATCGCATTGGATATGGGAGCCCTGATCGCAGGAGCCAAATACCGTGGGGAATTTGAAGAACGACTGAAAGCGGTACTCAAGGAAGTGACTTCCGCAGAGGGCGAAATTATCCTGTTCATCGATGAGCTGCATACCGTCGTTGGGGCAGGTGCCGCCGAGGGCGCCATGGATGCCGGTAACTTGCTTAAGCCGATGCTGGCGCGGGGCGAACTGCACTGTATTGGCGCTACCACACTGGACGAATACCGCAAGCATATCGAAAAAGATGCGGCCCTGGAACGACGTTTCCAAACCATCTTGGTTGCCGAGCCGAGCGTGGAAGACACAGTATCGATCCTGCGTGGATTGCGGGAACGTTATGAAATTCATCATGGAGTCAGCATCCGGGATGCCGCGTTGGTTAGCGCAGCAGTCCTGGCCGATCGTTATGTCGCGGATCGTTTTTTGCCGGACAAGGCGATCGATTTGGTCGATGAAGCGGCGGCTCGTTTGCGTACTGAGATCGACAGTCGCCCGGTGGAACTCGATGAAGTCATCCGTCGTCGTATGCAATTGGAAATTGAGTTGACGGGGTTGCGTAAGGAAAAGGATGAGGCTTCGCGCGAAAGAGCCGAACGCCTGGAGAAAGAATTGCTGGATGTTCGGCAGAAAGCGGACGCTTTGCAACAGCGCTGGGAATCCGAGAAACAGGGGATTGCTAAAATACGGCAGTTGAAGGAAGCCTTGGAATTGGCTCGCACTCAGTTAACTAAAGCACAGCGGGATTATGATCTGAACCGAGCCGCAGAATTGGGTAACGGAGTCATTCCTGGTCTGGAAATTAAAATCAAGGAAGCCGAGGCGGAGGTTCGAGCCTGTGAGGGAGAACGTCTGCTGAAAGAAGAGGTCGATGAAGAGGATATCGCCGAAATTGTCAGCCGCTGGACGCATATTCCAGTCAGCAAACTGGTACAGGGAGAGCGGGAGAAACTGCTGCACATGCCGGAGGTCTTACATCAGCGGGTCATCGGACAGGAGGAGGCCGTCGAAGCTGTGTCAGAAGCCATTCTGCGTGCCAGAGCGGGTTTGAAAGACCCGAATCGCCCGGTTGGAAGCTTTGTTTTCTTAGGGCCGACTGGTGTAGGTAAAACCGAGTTGGCTAAAACGCTTGCTGAAGCCATGTTCTCGGATGAACGAGCCATGGTGCGCATCGATATGTCGGAATATATGGAAAAGTTTTCGGTTTCCCGACTGATTGGCTCGCCGCCGGGTTATGTTGGTTATGAAGAAGGCGGCCAGTTGACCGAAGCCGTGCGGCGCCGACCCTATTGCGTCCTGCTTTTCGATGAAATTGAAAAAGCGCATCCGGATGTTTTCAATATCCTGTTGCAGGTGCTTGATGATGGGAGATTGACGGATTCGCAGGGGCGCAATGTGGATTTCAAAAATACCATCATCATCATGACGTCGAATATCGGTAGCAAGGAAATTGCGGATTTTGACGGCAGAGACTACGAGGCAATGCGTACTCGAGTGACCGCAGAATTGCGGCAGGTGTTCCGCCCGGAATTTTTGAACCGCATCGATGACATTGTGGTGTTCCATCGCCTGGAACGCAGTCATATTCATGCCATTGTTGACATCCAGCTCAAGGATCTTGCAGCACGCCTGAACAGTCAGCGGATCAGTCTGCAGGTAACTGAGCAGGCCAAAAAAGCTCTCGGCGAAGAGGGATATGACCCCGTCTATGGCGCGAGACCCCTGAAACGGGTTATCTCACGACAATTGGAAAACCCGCTTTCCAGAAAACTCATCGCAGGCGAAATCAGCGAGGGAAAACACCTGAAAGTGGATTATAACAAGGAAAGAAAAGAATACCTCTTTGAAGTAAGCTGATAAGTAACCCGAAATATTAAACATACGCAAAAACGCCGTCAATTTTGACGGCGTTTTTTTTGTATTGGCCCCAGACGGCCAATTTTGGCCGCCAATAGAACAATTTTTGCTCTTTCTGGCGGTAGAAAACTAAGGGGGACAAAAAAAACTTCAAAAAAACTTCAAAAAAAGTTTGCAGAAACGGTTTTCTCACCTAAGTTAGGGTGTTGACAGTTGCAGAAAGGGTAAAAATGGGGTTTTTAGGGTGAATTAGGAAATGACGACAAGTTTTTCTTTCCAATGATTAAATATGGAAGAGGCCACGATTAAACGCAAACGTTTTTTTTCCGGTACCTATCCGGTCTCAGTGGATGGGCAACGTCGTCTTGCCATGCCCAAAAACTGGCGTTTGCCCAGCGATGATGAAAACACTCCTTTTTTCCTGATTCCCGGGCGCCATCATCGAATCTTTGTGATAACGGAAGACCGGGCGACTCGATTGTTCGAAAGTGCCGAAAAGATTTCGGTTCTGGATGGTGAGGGGATGGGCGCCTGTGAAGATATTGCTTCTAAGCTGCAGATTGTCAGCCTTGACAAACAGGGGCGTTTTGCCTTGGACCCCGCGTTGGCAGCACATGCTGAAATCAGCAATAAAGCGGTGTTTCTTGGAGCCATTTTTTGCGGTACGATTGTCTCCCCGGAACATCGTCAGGAACTGACCAATCCCAGTGATATGAGTCTCGATTTAATCCAGCGCATCGAAGAAAGAGCGCATGCCCAGCCGGCAAATTGTAAGATGCCGATCTGAAGACAATCCGGCAAAACCTTTTTTAGGAAAGTTTTAAACCATAACATGGAATTCAAGCATCAGTCCGTTCTCCTTGATGAAACGATTCGTCTGCTCTGTGAAAATGGCGGCGGGCGTTTTATTGATGGGACGCTGGGTGGCGGCGGTCACAGTGAACTTCTGCTGGAAACCCTGCCAGAATGCCAGGTTTTGGGAATTGATTGCGACCGGGACGCCTTGCAGGCTGCAAGGTCCAGACTTGAGAAATTTGCCGGGCGTTTTCATGCCGTTAAGGGGCGCTTCTCTCAATTGGCTGAACTGGCGCAACAGCACGGTTGGGATAGTGTTGACGGAGTTCTGCTTGATCTGGGCGTGTCTTCCCCACAAATCGATACTCCAGAACGTGGCTTTTCGTTTCGCTATGACGCCCCTCTGGATATGAGAATGGATCGGCAGAGCCCGGTGACCGCGGCAGTCCTGCTTAATACCCTGGGCGAACAGAAACTCGCGAACCTTTTTTTCGAATATGGCGAAGAACGTCGTTCCCGAGCCATTGCCCGAGCCATTGTGCAACGACGGGAGAGTCGTCCCTGGGAACGCACAGGAGAACTCACGGAACTGCTGGAAAAAATCATCGGTCGCCAGCATCAGCATGGTCTGCCGCCGGCCACCCGTACATTTCAGGCTTTGCGTATCGCGGTCAACCAGGAATTGGAGGAACTCGAGAACGCTTTGCAGGCCGCCATGGATATTACTGGCAAAGGAGCCCGTATCGTGGTGATTTCATTCCATTCCCTCGAAGACCGTATGGTGAAAAATTTCTTTCGCCAGGAAGCCGCGGATTGTGTCTGTCCGCCGGGGATGCCGATTTGTGTTTGTGGAAAAGTGTCAACCTTGAGGCTGATTACCAAAAAACCGCGAATCGCTTGCGACGAGGAACGCCGGCGAAATTCGCGTTCGTCTTGTGCCAAGTTGCGGGCGGCAGAACGGTTGTGATGCGTGATTTCAGATTTTCGGCGAGAACGCAGAAAATCTACTGAATATGGGCTTGTTTTTCAGGGAGAAATAATCAAATGGCGAATGCTTCTAAAGCGACGCTTGCCAGACCGACAAAAGTGGCGGTCAATATAGGAGACTGTTTTTCGGATTTTGCTACCGGACTGCTAGTAACCTGTTTTATTGTTGGAACCATTGTCGGCGTGGCTTTCATGCTGGTTAATAAAAACCAGAATATTAAAAATCTGAAAAAAGAAATTTTACGGGTGGAACGGGATAATTGCGATCTGGACAAGCAAACACAATACCGGAAAGCGGAGCTGGAACGTCAGAAAAACAGCAAACAAATCATCCTGCTGGCAGAACGTATGGGGCTGAAACCGGCACGAGGGCAGCAGGTCGAACACTTGCGCGTGGTGCAGTTTCAACAACATAAAAGCCATTTCGAATACCTCTCGATGATGGATTAAAAAGGAGACCGCACAACCCCTTCGACAGCAAACTCTGCCAGAAAAAACAAAAAAACTCTGTCATCCTTGGCCTGATTGAGATTTTCCTGAAGTGCTTTATTCGTCTTTGTCTTAACTTTTGAATTTTTCCATGCTGCGACAACAAAACAGAATGCTTTCCGGATTGTTTCATGGCGCCGCCCGTATCAGCCGGCGGCTGAGAGACGGAGTGCAGCAATATTTGCAGGCAGTTCAGCCGCAGAAAAAGAATGCCCAACCCATTCTGACTCGCCGAGTACGCACCGGGATTATGTTGCGTTTTGGATTGCTTGCCGCTAGTTTATTTGTCGGTTTTTCACTATTGTGGAGCCATATCTATAATTTGCAAATCTCGCGCCATGTCGAATTTGATGCCAAAGCCTTGAAAATCTACCGTCGTTACGGAAATCTGCCCGCGCAACGCGGACGAATCTTGGATGCCTCAGGAAATATGTTGGCCTGCGATTTGGCGACCTACGATATCCTTGTCGAACCCAAACGTTTTATCCGATATTTGCCGGAAGTCCTCGACCTTTCGGAACGCTACCTCGGACTTAACCGCGGAGAACTGATGCCACGTCTGACCGCGGCTCTGCGCAGTAAATTTCCCTGTCAGGCAATTGAAAAGATTGATGAGTTCGCGGCACGTCAACTGAACAAGGAAAGGCTCCCCGGGATCGAAATCATCCCCTTAGGAGAGCAAAAACCCGGTTTTTATCAAGTCCTCTTTTATCCCCACGGACTGACAAAAAGACAATGTCGTGAGATCGTCGAAATATTAAGCCGCTATTCTAACGATTGTCAAAAAATTCTACCGGAAAAGATTGAAGTCGCCTTAAAAAAACAGCGTGAAATTCCCTTGAAATTCAATGCTCCTTTGGATCCCGCGAAGAAATTCATGGCGGCGGTGAAGCGGCATCAGATTCGTGGAATTCGTGCCGTTGAAACTGCTCAGCGCAGTTATCCGCGCGATCGCCAACTGGCCAATATGCTGGGGTATCTGGATTGTGAACGTGTCGGTATCAGCGGCATTGAAAGCATGTTTAACGATATTATGACTCCGGTGAGTGGAAAAATTGAAATTCAGCGGGATCGTTTGGGGCGCCCGGTCGGTGACGGTGTTGTGGTGATTTCTCCGCCCCAGAATGGAGCCGATGTCTATTTGACCATCTGTGAACCCTTGCAGCAGATTGTCGAAGAAGAAATGTTGCCACTGATCGAACAATTCGCCCCTGAACATGCGTATGCCTTGATGATGAATCCGGCAACGGGTGCCGTGTTGGCCGCCGCGCAGTTTCCTCAATTCAACCCCAATGACCGGAAAACCATGAGGAATGAGGTTTTGCCCAATCATGCCTTGTATCAATGCTACGAACCGGGCTCTATCATGAAGGGAATCAGCGTTTCCTGTGCGCTGGAAAATCGTGTCGCCAACCTCAATAGCATGTATTATTGCGAACAAGGCCATTGGCGTTATGGGGGAAGAAGCTTGCGCGACACCCATAATTATTCCGAATTAACGGTTGCTGAGATCGTGCAGAAATCCAGTAATATCGGTGTCGCTAAAATCGCTTTGGATATGGGGGAGGAAATGCTGTATAAAGGATTGGCCTCCTTTCAATTCGGAAAATCCAGTGGTTTGGGATTCTATCCCGCGGATGATCCTCCTCGAGTCTTCGGTAACGAATCCCCGGGCCTTTTCAAAAACCTCAAAAGCTGGGATACCTTGACCGTGACAAGAATGCCGATCGGTCAGGGAATTTCCGCGACCCCCTGGCAGGTTCTTCAGGCCTGGAGCTCTCTGGCCAATGGCGGTGTGATGATGCAACCTTATATCGTTGACCGGATCATATACCCCGATGGGAAAGTCGTTTATTCTGTCCCCAGAGTAAAGGCGGTACCATTATCCAGAGAAACAACGAGCCTGATAACAAAAGCCTTGAAAATGGTTACTGTGAAGGGGGGAACCGGAACCCGGGCCGCGGTGGATGGCTATGAAGTGGCGGGCAAAACCGGAACCGCACAGATTTGGGTCAATAGCGACCCCATCAAGAAGATCAAAGGGCATTACTCCAATACAATGTATTTTGCTTCGTTCATCGGCTTCGTTCCGGCAGATCATCCGGCTTTCATCTTGCTCATTTCAGCAGAATATCCAAAAGGACCCTACCGGACAGGCGGAATGGTCTGTGCGCCTGCGTTCAAGCGTATTGCTAAACGTAGCCTGGAATATCTGCAGGTCCCACCAACCATCCCCAGCGACGAAGAACCTGGAACGGTGCCGTCCGGAAATATGGCGAAACGCTGAAGGTGCAAATTATGCCGAAAAATTTTTCGGATTATCTTGCGGTTCTTTCGGAGCTGGTGCAACACAGTGGAGGACCTCTTGAAAGCATTATTACGGGTGCCTGTTGTGATTCACGGCAATGCCAACCTGGTTTTATATTTTGCGCCATGCAGGGCGAGCGTCAGGATGGCCATCAATTTATTGAGCAAGCTCTGAATCTGGGAGCTGCAGCAGTTCTCTCCGAAAAAGACGTTGCTTTGCCGGCTGGAGTCTCTTGGGTTACCGTACACAACGCCTATCCGGCCTTTGCCCGTATTGCGGAATTCGCTGCAGATTATCCTGCCCGTTCGTTGAAACTGCTCGGAATCACCGGAACCAATGGCAAAACAACGAGCGCCTATCTGTTGCGAGATATTCTGACTGCAGCCGGGTTGCGGACAGGGATGATTGGTACGGTCGAATATGATTTGGGTGGAGGAAGATACCGGCAGGCAGATCGCACAACACCAACTCCTTTTCAACTTCAACAACTATTTGTCGAAATGAAAAAACATGGAGTGGAATATGCTGTTCTGGAAGTCTCCAGCCATGCATTGGCTCAGGAACGTCTCGGCAACGCACAGCTCGACGGGGCAATTTTTACCAATCTGACCCGTGACCATTTGGACTACCATGGCGATTTTGAACGCTATTATCAATGCAAAAAAAAACTGTTTTCCGAATTGCTCCTTTCCGGTCAGCCCATGGTGATAAATGCTGATGATCCTTGGGGAAAACGACTGCTTGC
>JBAXYW010000140.1:0-9575 GCA_041670605.1 Lentisphaeria bacterium | reverse complement strand
CTATCGGCGGGTTTGCTTTCGGCGGGTTTGCTATCGGCGGGATTTTTTTTCAATCCCGGAAACGCATTTCCTTTGGCCAAGCGTTTACCCTGCAAAGTTTTACTAGCCAGAGTGCCGGGAAAATTGGGTTTTGGGAGGATTTTTCCTTTTGCGGCAGCTGCGTTGTTTCCATTCGGGGTGGTGGCAAGCGGCAGTGGAGTTGATGGTGTTTTTTTCAGCAGCAGTGCAAACGATTTCCGCAGACTATAAAGCAGAATGAACAGACCAATTGTCACCAACGCCAGGACACACCAAGAAAGAAGTGCTTGCCAGCCGCTGCACTTCATCCCCATCAGCAAAGCATAAAACCAAATCAGAACGCCACCATGAAGTTGCATCATCTGCATCTTTTGCGCACCGGCATTGGCATCGATCTCCGTTTTCCGTTTTTCCACCATCCGGCGTTCCAATGCAGCCTGTTTTTCCAGAGCACTACGTTCGGTTTCTTTGCGGAATTGTTCCATCTCCGCTTTGTTTTTTTCCTGCGTATCGAGCAACTCTTTGCGCAACTTCTCCTGCTCGCGATGAAGTTTAGCCAATTCTTCTTCATCCTTCACCGAAATCACTTGCAAGCCGGACTTGCGAGCTGCATTGATCAGAGCCTTGATGCGCTCTTCCTGAACTTCGGCTTTCTGCAGCCGCTCAGCAGCTTCCTTCTCCCGAAAAGCCAGATCCGCCAACCCTTGTTCCGCCTGCGTCTTCAAGTGTGCCGCTTCAACGTGAGCCTGCTCCCGAATTTTCTGCACTTCCTCGACAGACTTTTTCTTCATCTCATCGCACAACGCACTGGTTTTTTCCAGCAAAAGTTTTTTTGCTTCTTCCTTCTGAACCTCAAATTTCTTCTTTTCTTCCGCCAGCTCCCGGAGTTGTTCCTCTTTTTTCTGACGGGCTTCGGACACCAGCTTTTCAGCTTCTGCGCGCTTTTCTTTTCCTTCACTTTCTGCTTTGGACAACAGTTCTGCGACCTTCTGCCGAGCCTCTTCCGCCATCTTACGAGCCTTATCCAACAACAGCTTCTGCCCTTCGTCGTGTTTTAAACGCAATTCTTTTTCAACCTGTTGCTGCCCCTCTTCCCGTTTCTGACGGATTTCCTGATCCAATTTCGTGGCAATGCTTTTTTTCGTCTCTGCTAACTGCTGATCCAGCTTCAAATCCGCCTCCCTTTTACGGGTAGCAAGCTCTTTGGCCAAAGCCGCTTCGGCTTCTTCCCGCTGACAAGTCAGCAGCTTATTCACTTCCGCCATCTGCTCCTGCACCGCACGATTCGCATTGTCAACGAGCTCCTGCGCTTCTTTCTCCGCCTTGCTAATTGTCTGCCGGCTTTCCTTCTCCGCCCGCAACTGCGCTGCTTCCAACGTCAATTCCATCTCTTTTTCCGCCTGACGACGAGCCGTCTCGACCATCCGCTCCATCTCCTGAGCAAAACCACCGCCCATCGGCGAATAATAACTTCCGGCCTGAGTGGTCTCACCGGCCTGATTCGCACCTGGAGATGAATGCCCGCCAGCCCCCCGCCCAACTGAATCCAAATTTGGCGAAGGAACCGCAACCGTTGCGGTCCCGACCGCAGTCGGCGTATTCCCAGTAACCGGGGTGGGACGAGCAACCTTCAAAGGACGGGGTACGGAAGCGCTCCGCACATCGGCAGTGTCCCCCGCCGATGCACTTTCTGCCGTCTCAATCTGCATTTCTTTTTTGCATTTTGGGCAAGGCATTTGTGGCATAGGAGAATTCAGAGTGATCCGCACTCCGCACTCAGGACATAAGTATATGGTTGCCATATGCGTTTCCTCTTCACTGATGATTCAAGCATTCCATTGGCACAGCCTAAACAGACCTCAGGCCTTGCTCAAACTGAAACGAACTTTCACCCCATTGAGTTCCACTTCCTGCATTTCCGGGCACTGGCCGGGTAGCAAACGGAGTGCCAAGGTCTCCGAACGAATATAATCTCCCTGCGCTTCCACTGCAGCCTGAACTTCCGCCGGCCCATCATAAACAATATGAATGCGGTCGCTAACTTCAAATTTAAGTTCCTTGCGCAGGTTCTGCAGTTTACTCACCACTTCACGAGCCCAGCCTTCCAAGATCAGTTCATCGTTCAGGCGGGTATCCAAAGCAACTGTGATCTCGTTCTCATTGGCTACGGTCAGTCCTTCGCGTTCTGCCCGTTGAACCTGTATGTCCTCCAGAGTCAAGCGAACCTCTTCATCGTCAGCAAGCTTCAGAACAAGTTCCTCTCCATTCAACAACGAATTGATCTCTATCCCGCTAAGACCCGCAATGCCACGGCGAAGTTCCTGCAACTTCTTACCATATTTCGGCCCCAGTTTCTTCAAATTCGGTTTGGCGCTCAAATTTACCAGTTCCTGTTCGTTAGAGCGAATCAAAACTTCCTTCACATTCAGCTCCTCCGCAATCACTGAAGACATCGCCGACAGATCCTGCCGCACCCCGGAATCGATAGATACCAGCAAAGCACGCGAAAGCGGCTGACGGACTTTCAAGGACGTCTGAGAACGCAGAAAGCGCCCCAGAGAAACAGCTCGCATCGTCCGGGACATCTGTTCGTTGAGTGCCTCATCCCGGCTGCCCTCAAAGACTTCAGGATAATCACACAGATGCACCGATTCAGGCATCTCGGCAGAACGCAGATTACCGTAGATGTTCTCGGTAATAAACGGAATAAAGGGGCAGGCCAACTTGCAGAAAGTCAGTAAGACATGATAAAGCGTTTGATACGCTTCCTCTTTGTCCACATCATTACTGCTCTTCCAAAAACGACGGCGGCTGCGCCGAATATACCAGTTCGTCAGATCTTCAATGAAACTCGTAAAGCGCATGGCGGCTTTCTGCAGATCATAAGCATCCATAGCCGAACGCAAGTCCGCCGTCGTGGATGCCAGACGGGAAAGCACCCAGCGATCCAGCACATTCGAGGGATGGACTGGACAGCCCCCCTGCCCCGGCGCTGGATGCCACTGATCCACCCTAGCATAGGTTACCAGAAAACTGTAGGAATTCCATAAGGGCAGCAGCACCGTACGCATCACTTCCCGAACTGCAATCTCGCTGAAACGCAGGTCTTCCGCTCGCACAACCGGTGAAGACAAAAGGCAAAGCCGCAAAGCATCCGCACCATAACTGTTGATCACTTCCATCGGATCCGGATAGTTTTTCAGACGCTTCGACATTTTGCGCCCATCTTCGGCCAATACAAGACCATTCACCACGACATTCCGAAAAGCCGGACGATCAAACAAGGCCGTTGAGATCACCAACAGCGTATAAAACCAACCACGCGTCTGATCCAACCCCTCCGCAATGAATTCCGCCGGGAAGGAATTCTCCACCTTTTCCTTGTTTTCAAAAGGATAATGATGTTGAGCATACGGCATGGAGCCACTCTCAAACCAGCAATCCAGCACCTCCGGAGTCCGCCGGTACAACTTGCCATCCCGACAAATCTCAATACGGTCAATAAACTGCTTGTGCAAATCCGTCACCTTCACGCCGGATAGTTCTTCCAGTTCCGACACCGACCCCACGCAGATCACATCCGAGGGATCTTCCGTATTGATCCACAGTGGCATGCAGGAGCCCCAGAAACGATTGCGGCTAATATTCCAGTCTTTCGCTTCCGCCAGCCAATTGGCAAAACGTTTTTCCCCAACATAATCCGGCATCCAACGGATTTCCTGGTTGCTTTTCAGTAGACGCTCATGCATGTCTTCGACTTTCACATACCAAGCATCGATCGCCCGATAGATCAGAGGCGTATCCGTACGTTCACAAAAGGGATAACTATGCACAATCGTGGACTGTTGCACCAACTTGCCAATTTGTTTCAAATGGCGAATAATCCCCTTGTCAGCGTCTTTGCAGAACTGACCAGCAAAATCCGGCACTGCACTGGTGAATTTTGCCTCCTCATCCAGGGGATCGACCAATTCAATGCCGGCGGCACGGCAAACCCGGTAATCGTCTTCACCATAGGCAGGAGCCATGTGGACAATGCCGGTACCATCGCTCGTCGTCACATAATCATCCATCAGAATACGGAAAGCGTTCGGACGTTCTTCCGCAAAATAGGGAAAAATCGGTTCATACTCGATCCCAACCAGCTCTCGCCCCTTGCATTCTGCCAGAATCGTATATTCAGAATCACTCTTGTAATACGCTGAAAGGCGGGCTTTGGCCAGCAGATAAACCGTCGTGCTTTCTCCATCTCGAAGCAGACAATAATCAATGTCAGCGCCGACGCAGACAGCAAGATTTGAGGGTAGTGTCCAAGGGGTTGTCGTCCAGATCAAAACATGCGCATCGAAAGCTTCCAGAACCGGGAACTTGCTCTGTATATTCAGAAGTTTCATGCCGACGGTAACAGCGGGATCCTGAACATCCTGATAATTGCTGTTGGCTTCAAAATTTGAAAGTGGGGTATTCAGTTTCCAGCTGAAAGGCATGATGCGATGCGCTTTATAGATGCGCCCCTGCAGCCAGAGCTGTTTGAAAACCCACCAGATGCTTTCCATAAACGTCGCATCCATCGTTTTGTAACCGTTGTCAAAGTCCACCCAGCGCCCCAGACGCATCACTGTGGTTTTCCATTCCTGCACATAGGTCAACACCATCGCACGGCATTGCTCATTAAAAACGTCAACACCGCATTCCTTGATCGCTGGTGAACCTGCCAGCCCCAGCGCCGACTGAGCCAGACTTTCGATCGGCAACCCATGACAGTCCCAGCCAAAAGTACGCTCCACATATTTGCCACGCATGGTCTGATACCGGGGAACGACATCCTTGATGGTGCCGGCCAATAAATGCCCATAATGCGGCAAACCAGTAGCAAACGGGGGGCCATCATAAAAAACATAAGCCTTACCGCCCCGGCGCTGATCCAATGATTTCTCAAAAATTTTCTCTTTTTCCCAGAAATCCAGAACGCGCTTCTCCAACTCTGCCAGAGAAGCGCCATTTTCTATTGCTTCAAACATACGTCCTTTTCCTAACTGCTTGTGAAGGAGTGCAACCCCTTGCTCTGGTTATTCATTTTCTTCCCGAACGAAGAAAAGGAAGTTTTCAATAATAATCCCGCCAGGACTCAATCTTCGTATAGGGTATGCGAAGTTTTTGGTTTGTCCCTTCGCTCCCATCCATCAGCACCAAAACAAAGTCCTCCTGAGCCTCCAGGATCTCCTGAACAACCACTTCGTGCCCTGCAAAAATCACCTTCCACGGCCCCGCCTTGTTACCCCCTGCATCACGGGCAATTTTAGCAAAGTAACGGGCATTAAATTGCTCCGCATCCTCCGCTTCCACCACCTCTTCCAGCGACACACCCTGCAGCTCAAGAACTTTCTTTTTTTCTTCTGCTGCGCACTCTTGAGCTTGGCGCTCAGCTGCCATTTTCTTTTTCCGTTGTCGTTCGCCTTTCAAACCCATAGTAAACATAATTACTAGAGGATAAACCCCTGGCAGAAAGGCACCGATCAGAAAATGCAACCACCCGGAATGACGCCGGCTCAAGGCAATCGATGCAGACCAGCAACCCGAACCGATCATGATCATCGTCAGTAGAAAAATCAAGAGAGCCGCCGGCAACTCGAAATGGACATTTTCGGCCAACAGTTTTTCCAGACAAAAATGGGCAATATCGATAAACTTTTCAACGGCCCAGAGCACAAATTTCCAGACAGCCAACAACCAACCCTCTTTTGCAGCCATAAGGACTCCTTATTTCCGGATTTCGTCAGCACCAATCAGCATCATTAACAAAGACTATCCGCCGACAAACAGCTCATTCCAACAATCTGCATTCACAAACCCCAAAGCTGTTTTTCTTCTGCCCTAAACCACTTGTCTTCAATGATCATAAACAAAATATAAAGCAAAAACACAATGCCGAACACATTCTCAAAACGTCCCAACCCAGGAACAAAAACATGATATACCACACTGGTCATAAAGGGGGGGACACAACAATGCAACCCCATACCGGCAGCATAACGAAACTTGCCTTTGTTGTTTCGCAACTGCAGCAGCAGCGAAAAAAACAACGCAAAAAGCAGAATGGTTCCCATCATGGACAGCGAATAAACGAGCGCTAAAATCGGGGAAAGAAGCAGACAAACAAGCTGTACATAATCTAACAGCTGCTGTTTGGAAAACACGGAAGGAAACGTCCCATTCTGCCCATTTTTTTCCAAAGCATCTAACATTTTCTGCGGCAGAATAGACACCGCATGAATGGAATCGCTTTTTACCTCCGGCAAGATCCAGTATTCCACCCGATCCGGCAACACGATAATCCCGCTTTGAGCGGGTCCCTGCAACAGCTCTTGCCGAGCTTTCTCACTGTTTTCGGCCCAGACATCAACCCGCAAGCGCGACAAATGACCGGAAAGGGGCAATTGTGCCGGCTCACTCCATTGGATCTTTCCGTTACGAAAACTGGCCTCGCCCAGCTTATCGGCCAGAAAAACAACAACTTCTCGGGAATCTGTGATCAAACCAGGCAAAACCGACAAAGCTTTCAAAGCTCCGCCCAGTGCGCCAATCAACAACAGCACTAAAAGGCCACGAATCCACCAGCCGCCTCGCAAGGCCAGAAAAAGTCCATAGCGGGGATGGATAAAAAGATTGATCAGCACATGCCGATAGGGTAGCTCTGAGAGAAGCTTATCCGAAGATTGGATCATATCCTTGATGTCTTTTTCAGTATCCATCCAGTACCGGTTCCTGCCGCCGTTCCTACAGCAAAGCCTTTTCTCGTCTCTCCAAACTTTTCATGAGCGGAGCAGCGATGCTCTGCTCTTCCTTGTTGAGATGATCATAAAACAGCGTGCCATCCAGATGATCAATCTCATGTTGTAGGCAACGTGCCAACAGCCCGCCACACTCCACTTGATGCTTCTCTCCATCCAGTGTACTGGCCGACAACATTACGCGCAAAGACCTGCAAACATGTCCGGAAATTCCTGGCAGGCTGAGGCAGCCCTCCTCCTCGATCGCCGTCTCTTCGGAAAATGAAAGCAACTGCGGATTGAGCAAAGCCAGCGGCATTCTGGGATTCAACAACAATTCTCCTGGTGAAATGGTTGGGGAACAGCGTTTGCTGTCCAGACAGGTATTCACAACGATCAGCCGTATATTGACACCCACCTGTGGAGCGGCCAGGCCAACCCCGACAATTTCATTCTCCAGCATCGTGACAATCATACGGGCAGCCAGTTCCCGTACTTCCGCCGTAACTGTCATAACCGGCAGGGAAACCTTCCGCAGAGCAGGATGCCCGTTACAAACAACACGCATGATCCGCGGCTTCTTCATTTTTTCCAAAAAACTCAACATGATTTACCTGATTCCTTAGCCCCCTAAAAAAAGCAACTCCGGGGTATCGTCCATCCATCACTGTAAGCTTTAAAAGGTATTACCTGAATGCAATTTAGCAAGTTTTTCCGGGGAAAGAAAGTCGGTTTTTCAGGAAAAATCCCCCTCCCCCGGCTTTTCCAGAAAGACCCGCTTCCCAGCCCGACATTTCGGGATTATATTTCTCATAAATCCATTTTCACTTTTGGCCGCATTCCTATGTATAGGGGAACCCTGCTTTGAAAACAATACCTGGTGGTCTGCTGATAACCTTTGAAGGCCCGGATAAGGCCGGCAAATCCACACAAATCAAATGGTTGGCCGACAACCTGCGTGCGCAAGATTACAAGGTCACGGAAACCAGGGAACCAGGCGGAACCCAGCTCGGAGAGGAAATCCGGCGCCTCGTCCTGCAATTCAAAAACGAGAACATCGCTTCTGAAGCAGAATTGCTCCTGTTCGGAGCCAGCCGGGCTCAACTGGTGCGAAACCTGATCTGGCCGGAATTGCAGCAGGGCAACATTGTCCTCTGTGACCGCTTTGCAGACTCCACCACTGCCTACCAAGGGGAAGCCCGGGGACTTGATCGGAAGTTCATCCGCGCGATGCATGATTTCTCGCTTGGCGGACGCTGGCCGGACTTGACCTTCTTTCTGGATATCGAAATCCAGGAAAGCTTCCGCCGCTTGCGCGCAGGAAAACCCGATCTCATTGACGATGACCGATTTGAAGAGGAAGACCGAAACTTCCACCAGGCCGTCCGCAATGGCTTCTTGAAATTGGCGCAGGAAAACCCACAGCGTATCCGCCAACTGGACGCCACCCTCCCTATCCAGGAATTGGCTGAACAAATTTTCCAGGAGGTCTGTCATGTCCTTGGCTGAATTCCGTTCTCTTTTCCCAAAGGCCTGTAACTGCTTGGAACAAGCGAAAAAACATGGCCGCACCGGTCAGGCCTATCTGCTGATCGGTGATAATAATGAAACCCTCTATCGTTTCGCCCGCGCTTGGGCGCAAACCGCAGCTTGCCTGGGTCAGACACCCGATGGCTCCGCCTGCGGCACGTGCCGCCCCTGCCAAATGTTGCAAAGTAATTCCTATTCCGAACTATATGAAATCGCTCCGCAATCTAAATCACGAATCATCACCATCGAGGCCATCCGGAAATTTGAAGATACCCTCAGCCTCAGCGCAGCAGCTGATCGGCTGAAAATCGGCCTAATTTCTTCTGCAGACTGCCTTGGAGACGACGCCCAGAACGCTTTTCTTAAAACCCTGGAAGAACCCTACCGCAATACAATGCTGCTGCTCTTGACCACCCGACCTCGAAAACTGTTGCCCACCATCCGTTCCCGTTGCCAAACCTTGTTGCTGCTGCAAAATCGACAGCAATATACCATTGCCGAAGGACATGGACTCTTTCAACTACTCAGCTCGCTGCGACGCAATGCCGGCGTAAAAATAGCCCTCCATACGGCTGCAGAAATCGGCGTTATTTTAAGCAGTCTGAGAAGGGATGCCGAGCAGTTCGTTGAGGACAACTGGGATGAACGCTGGGAAAACGCAGCGGAAGATAATAAATCCTTGCAAAAACAGCTCTCCGAGCTGCGACAAGTACGAATCGATTCCGAATATTTCCGCCTGCGAGAAGAATTGGTGGATGCCATGACGGCTTGGTTCCAGCAGCGCTTGCTGATCGCCTCCAAAGTACCTGAAAATCTACTGCCGCATCCGGAATTTCTGTCCTATTCCGAAAAATTATTAGCTGCTCCGCCGCCCTCCAGCGAAACCGAGCAGGACTTGCGCTGGCTCGAGGAATTCGCCCGTTGCCTCAAAGCCAACGTAGAAGAATCCCTCGCCTTGGATTCCCTCTGCCTGTCCATCTGCGAAAAAACCAAACGTTGAAACAGGAAAACGAGTTTTACTTCCCTGGATAGGCACGTTTGTAGTTCCGACTACATCAAAAGCGGGCTTCAGCTCGCACCCCGTTCCCGGATTCTCCCCAGAAAGTAGCCGGAGCTTCCAGCTCCGGATCCGCTCCCGTTCCCGGATTCTCCCCAGAAAGTAGCCGGAGCTTCCAGCTCCGGATCCGCTCCCGTTCCCGAAAGATTCCACCCTGCGCCAGAAAGTCATTTCGGGACGTGTTACGTTCGGGTACGTGT
>JBAXYW010000139.1:0-9584 GCA_041670605.1 Lentisphaeria bacterium | reverse complement strand
GGCGAGTTGTTTGTAAATAGTGCCCTGTAGGGGCACCTCAATGATTCGCTTCACACCCCGATATATTTTAAGTTAGCGCCAATGGGCGTCCTCGCCGGCATCCCGTTACCGCGGTTCGTTTTCGTCCTAAAAACGGAGGCGTCAAAAGTAGGTGCCGCAGGCCCTGCGGCACCCGACGGATTTGTTCGGGAACGGGGAGGATCCGGAGCTGGAAGCTCCGGCCACATTCTGGGGAGAATCCGGGTACGGGGAGCGGGCTGAAGCCCGCGGGGGCCACGCAGCCTAAAGTCTGAACTACAAACGTGCGTATCCGACGAACATACCTGTCCCGACATGGCCTTTTTGGGAGCGGGAACGGATCCGGAGCTGGAAGCTCCGGCCACATTCTGGGGAGAATCCGGGTACGGGGAGCGGGCTGAAGCCCGCAGGGGCCACGCAGCCTAAAGTCTGAACTACAAACGTGCGTATCCGACGAACATACCTGTTCCGACATGGCCTTTTTGGGAGCGGGAACGGATCCGGAGCTGGAAGCTCCGGCCACATTCTGGGGAGAATCCGGGTACGGGAAGCGGGCTAAAGCCCGCGGGGGCCACGCAGCCTAAAGTCTGAACTACAAACGTGCGTATCCGACGAACGTACCTGTCTCGAAATGACCCTTTTGGGAACGGGAACGGATCCGGAGCTGGAAGCTCCGGCTACATTCTGGGGAGAATCTGGGAACGGGGACTGTACTACGAGCCCGAGCTGAAGCTCGTTTTTGACGCAGGCTAAACTACAAGCAATACGTGGCTCAGAGTGGGTTTTCCAGTCCGAGGCCTTGTGCGATGCCCATGAGCTGGGCGTGGCACAGGGCGAGTGCGAGGGCGTCGGTGGCATCGTCGGCGAGGTTGTTGACCTGGATTTTGAGGAATTGTGCGACCAGTAGCGCGACCTGGGGTTTGCTGGCATTGCCGAAGCCGCAAACGACCTGTTTGACACGACGCGGGGCATATTCATAGATTGGGATTTGGGCTTCTGCAAGGACGCCGAGCACAGCGCCTCTGGCGGTGCCTAATATGATGGCGGTGTGGACATTTTTGCAATAGAAGCCGCCTTCGATAATCGCCAAGTCGGGATGATAACGGGTCAGCAGGCCTTTGATTGCGGCATTCAAGCGGCGCAAGCAGTCGCTGAGGGCGAGACCCGGCTGATTCAGGAGAACACCGCAATCGACAGGGCTGAAATGATTGCCAGCGGCATCGATGATGCCCCAACCGGTTTTACGCAAAGCGGTATCCACTCCGAGAATACGAATTTGGCCGGTAAAGCCGGGTTGCGCAGAGCTATTCAGCAGCACAGGTTTGACAGCAACAGGAGGGCGTGGCAGCGGTTTTTCGCCCCGAGCTCTGGCCTCAGATGCTGCCAGAATTGCATCCAGTTGGGCATTTTTTTTCAGTCGCATAAGGTACTTGTTCAGCCAATTTCCTGAAGAATGGCTTTGAGGGAATCCGCCACATAGGCGAAATCCTGTGGGCGTTCGTTGGCTTCCTGTCGCACCATGGCGTCGAGCAGGATGCCGATACTGGTGCGTAAGCCTTGCATTTTCGCGGTACTGTTGATACGCAGTCCGGAGATATGTCGTCTGGCCAAAGCCTGCATTTCATCGGCGTCATAAAAGGTTCGTCCGGTCAGTGTGTGATATAGAACCATGCCCAAGCTGTAGATTTCACTACTGGCATTTTCACCAGAACCAAGCAGTCGTTCCGGCGGCAGATAGTACGGCGAACCCGAAATAAATTCTTCCTCATTGTGGTTGGCTTGTTGTCGTGGGATGCAAAGGCCGAAATCCAGCAATACGGCATAACCATACTGGTTGATGATGATATTTTCCGGCTTCAGGTCGCGGTAGAGGTAGCCCATATGGTAGATGTGTTGTTCGGCCGCCAGAATATGTAGTCCGATGGTCAAGACTTCCTTTTCGGGGAGCTGGCTCAGCCGGTCGATGCGTTTATCGAGCCGTTCTCCATCGATAAAGGGCATTGCGGCATAATATTCATCATCCGCATAACCGCTATCCAGGCAGGCGACAATGAAATCGCAGTTGATAAAACTCGAACTGACTCTGGCTTCATTGAGCAAAGCGCGGATATTAGCCGGATTCTCCCGGGCTTCGCGAGAAAGAATCTTCAATGCCAGAATGTCCCCTGGATACAGCGCAGAAACCGCTTTATAGACGCTGCCCATGCCACCACCACCACTGGGCTCATAAAGAAAATAACGAGCGATTTTTTTGGGGACAAAAAGCATTTCCTGGCAACCGCTGCAGGGCATCAACTGAAGAGGCTGCAAGTTTTCCAGTGCCATTGTTTTGCCGCAGAAGGGACAGAGGATTTGTCCTTTTTCCCATAACTGCAAGGCGGCGACCGGATCAGGAATGCTGGTTTTTTCGCCCATGATTTTTTTGCATCCTATGCTTGTTCTTCAGTTTTAGAGCGAATCAGAATTGCTAGGGAGGAGACCGATTTGAGGGCCTGTGCGGTGATATCTGCGGGCTCGAAATGGACGGCAAAGATTTCTTCCATGGCGACGACCAATTCCAGCATCAGAAAGGAATCGACCCCATATTCGGAGAGTTGGGTTTCATTTTCGATCTGCTCGGGTTTGACATCCAGAAACAGTCTTTCAACGAGCAATTCCTTGATTTGATAATCCAAATTTGACTCAGACATAAGCAATATTACCTCCAGAACAAAGAAAACAGATTATTTGAATGGTACAACCAGTACAGGGCATTTTGCCCTGCTGGCGACCCGTTCGGCAACACTGCCAAAGAAAAAATTGCGTAAATGGCTACAACCCTGGCGACCAATCACCACCAAATCAGCCGGAATGGAGTCTGCAAATTCCAGAATTTTCTGGTAGTCCCTGCCGATGCGGAATTCGACGCGGAAATCAATGCCTTCAGGAACCCGGTTACGGTATTCATTGTCAATTTTGGTATCCAAGTCCCGTTTTGCTTTTTCATCAACATTGAAATCGGCTTCGTAGATGTACGTGCGCCAGAATTGCGATTCCGGTTCCGGGATAACGTGCAGCAGGTAGAGGGTGCTGCCGAGCCGATGTGCAGCGGCATCGAGTGCATAGTCAAAGGCCAAACCGGCATTTTCCGAAAAATCTGTGCAGCAAAGAATTTGTTTTGTCAATTCAGGGGCTGCTGTCATGTCTAAACTCCACTAAGGCCAAGCAAAAAAGTTGCAGTGCTGTGAACAGAAATCGCGTGTGGCGCAGCTCTACTATGCGCTGGGCTTGAAGCATCAATTAACAGTACCGTGGCAAGCGTGTTTTGTCAAACGTTGGCAAGTGTTTTGGCAGGGTTTATTTTCCTGAGTTGCGATTGGCGATTCATTTCACATCAAACTTGGCAGCCAGGTGGCCAGCTGCGGGAACAACATCAGCAGGACAATGCCGATGAGCAGGGCTCCGATATAGGGGATGCAGCCTCTGAACACGGTCTGCAGGGAGATTTCGCGCATCATACCGGAAACAACATAGGCATTCACCCCGACCGGGGGTGAAATGACGCCGATCTGGACGACGGCGACGATCATGACTCCGAACCAGATCAGATCGACATTGAGCTTATGGATCACTGGGAGGAAGATTGGGATGGTCATCAGCACCAGAGCCAAGTTGTCGACGACGGTGCCGAGAAGGACAAAAGTGAACAAGATGCTGGCGATGATCATCCAGCCGGGTAGTGGCAGGCTGCTCAGGAAAACGGCTAAGTCGACCGGAATGCGGGTGATAGCCAGGAAGCGGCTGAAGACCAGGGCACCGGCGATGATCATCAGCACCATACAGGAAGTGCGCACGGTTTCGAGGATCGAGCGTTTGAGCATTTTCCAGGTTAGACTGCGCCGTGCCAGAGCAATGATCAGGCTGCCGAAAGCTCCGATGGAGGCGGCTTCTGTCGGAGTGAACCAGCCGATGAACATACCGCCCATGACAGCGATAAACAGCAACAGGGGATCGATGATGCCGAGCAGAGAACGGAAAGATTCTTTCCAGGTGCCAGCCGGAGCTGGCGGGCCGAGTTCTGGATTCCGCCAGCAGGTAAAGGCGATATAAAGGCAGAAAAGGAGGACGAACAGCAGGCCGGGCAGAATTCCGGCAATGAAAAGTTTTGCGGGGGATTGCTCGGTCATGAAGCTGTAGACGATAAAGACGACGCTGGGTGGGATCATCATGCCCAGGCTGCCAGCGGCAGCGACCGTACCCGCGCCTAATTGCATGCTGTAATTGCGTTTTTTCATTTCCGGCAGCGTTACGGCAGCCATGGTGGCTGCCGTAGCCGGGCCGGAGCCGCAGATGGAGCCGAAGGCGGCGCAGGCAGCGACGGTGGCGATGGCCAGTCCGCCAGGCAATCTTCCGACCCAACGGTAAGCGGTGTCAAAGAGACGTTTACTGATGCCGGAATGGAAGCAGATCTGTCCCATGAAGATGAAGAGTGGGATGACGCTATAGTCGTATTTGCTGAAGGTATCGAAGAGGAGGCTGATCAGCATATGGCAGGCGGACGGGAAATTATTGACCATGGCGAAGCCAATGGTGCCGACGACCGCCAGAGCGAAGCCGACTGGCATGCTGAGCAGGAGCAGGAAGATCAGAAAAAAGCAGCCGATCAGGCCGATCGTGAAAGTGCTCATGGTCGGATCATTTCCTTTCCGGGATGGGTCAAATGGTAGAATTTGACCAGAATCACGACGCAGAAGGAAAAAGCGATCAGCCAGTAGACCCAGAAAAGTGGGATATTTAGTGTCAGGGTCATGGCGTTTTTCTGTAGCATGGTTTGTCCGGAAATGATACTATACCAAGCCAGGATGGCAAAAAGCAGCATGCCGAAGGAGCGAGTGCAGGTATCGGCAATGATTTTCCCCCGTCGGCTGAAATTTCGGAATAGGAATTCCACGGCGATATGCCCTTTGACGGCAGTCGTGTAGGGCAGTGCGAGAGTGATGCAGAGGCAGCCCAGGATCTGCACTAGGTCGATAGCTCCGCACACTGCTAGATCAAAACGCCGTAAAATGATATCGGCACTCGTGATGGCAATGATGGCCAGAAGACAGAAGCCGGCAATCCCGGCCAGTATCCAGACCAGCATCGTAACAAATTTCCGGTAAAAATGCCACATGAAAAAGGATCGTTCTGAAGGGTGGATTATGGTTGTTTAGTGGGGGTAAACTGTTCGGAAAGGAATTGTAGAGCCTGTTTTCCGGGGAGTTGTTTTTCTTCCAGTTTTGCGGCCCAATCCTGGAACATGGGTGTAAAGGCTTGATGAATCAAGTCATTTTCCTGGGGTGGAAAGTCCATGATGGTTTTTCCCAGTTCACGGACGAACTGTTCGCCTTCGAGGTCGGCGTCATCCCAGGCCTGTCCATGTTTGTCCTGCCATTCCAAGTTGACTTCCGTGATGATCTGCTGAAGCTCTGGCGGAAGTTTTTCCCAAGTATTCTTGTTCATGACAAGGAAGACGACCGTGGTATAGGCAATGGCAGGGATGCGGATGACGTAGTCAATGACTTCGCCTTGTTTCCAGCCTTTGAGAGTTTCAATCGGGCAGAGGGTGGCATCGACGACGCCTTTGCGTAGAGCTTCATAGGCATCGCCCTGGCTCATGCCGACGGGATTGCCCTTCAGTGCCTGAATCATTTGCGCGGAAAGCCCGGTGCCTCGCACTGTCATCCCGGAAAATTCGGCTGCTGTGTTGATTTTTTTTCGGCTGGCTAGGATGCCAGGGCCATGTGCGTGGGCGAACATAAAGGCGACTTCATTGAGTTCCGCGGGATTGAAGTTGCGGATGTATGCATTGGCGATTTTGGTGGCTTGTTTGCCGCTCTGATAGCCCCAGGGCAGATCTAAGCCTTCGATCATCGGAAACATGCCTCGCGAATACGAGAAACAGCTCATGCCCAAATCGGAAACCCCATTGCGGACGCATTCAAAATTTTCGCTGGCGCTGCTGAGGACTCCGCCGGGATAGACATTGACGCGGATCCGTCCCCCACTGCGTTGATGGACTTCTTCGGCCCATTGTTCGGCCAGGATGGCATGAATATGGGTGGAGGGGAAAAAAATGCTGTAGCTGAGCACAAATTCCGCTTTGGTTTTCGCTTTTTTGCTTGCTCCGTTTTGGCTGTTGGGTTGGTTTTCGTTTTGCTTGCAGGCGGATAAAACAAGTGCCAGGCTTGCGAGCAGGCAATAGGTAAAATGCTTCAACATGTTGGAATCCTTTCGGTTGATGGGGCTTCCTGGGCTTTGGGAAGCAGAGTTTCAGATGCGTTGGCGCAAAAAGTTGACTGCGCTGCGGATGTCGGCTTCCGGGTTGGCACCAACTTCGCGTTCGATGGTCAGGTAGCCCTGGAAACCGATTTCACTAAGGGCGGCCAGATAGGCATCCCAGTCTACTTTTCCTTGGCCCAGCGGCAGTTCATTGAACAGTTCTCCGATATTGAGTCCTTCGATCCCACCTTCGGCAAACGAGTTGTAGACTTGCACCGGGTCACAGGGCTTGAGCTGCACGCCGTCTTTGGCATGGGTGTGTTTAATGTGTTTTTGCAGGGCATAGACGGCTTGTACGGGGTCATCGTTGACGACCATAATCAAGTTGGCGGGGTCGAGATTGACACCGATACCGGGACAGTCAACCGCATCCAGAAAAGCAGCCAGCACAGCGGCGGGCTCCGGGCCGGTTTCAATGGCGAAAGCGACATCGTGAGCGAGGGCATACTGTCCAATTTCCCGGCAGACCAGCAACTGATTCTGGTAAACCGGGCTACTGGTGTCTTGGGGGACGACCCCAATATGAGTTGTGATGACTTTCGTTCCCAAATCCACGGCCAGATCAACGATCGCTTTCGATCGTTGAATTTTTATGGTGTTTTCCTGGGGTAGCTGAAAGCCATGCCCGCCCAAATCTCCGCATAAGGCGGAAATTTCTAAGCCGCACTCTGTTACCAGAGCCCGGAAATCCCGGCGTTGCTGTGCTGTCAGGGTTTCGGCGCGCATTTCGCCATCGACGACATAGACCTGTATGCCATCCGCGCCGATTTCCTGGGCTTTGCGCACAGCTTCAGGAATCGGGAGTCGGAAGGAATCGACCATTACGCCAATCTTGAAACGTGCCATTGGGCTTCTCCTGATAAATGTTTTTTCTGATGTTTCGTACAAATGGGCGATTGTTATTATTGAAAAAGAGCTTTGGCGAACATTTCCGGGTTGAAGATCTGCAAGTCATCCATGTGTTCTCCCAAGCCGATAAACTGTACGGGGTAACCCAGTTCTTCTTTGATGGCGACGACGATGCCACCTTTGCCGGTGCCATCCAACTTGGTCAGTATCAGGCCGCTGATCGGGAAAATTTTTCCGAATTCTCTGGCCTGTACCAGTGCGTTGGTTCCGATCGAGGCATCGACGGTGAGCCAGATTTCATGCGGAGCCTCCGGCATGGCTTTGTTACAGATGCGTTTGACTTTCAGCAACTCGTCCATCAGATCTGTCCGGGTATGCTGCCGTCCGGCGGTATCGATGATGACGTAATCGACCCCGCGTTGGATGCCGTTCTTGATGGCATCGAAGGCGACGGCGGCAGAATCACTGCCTTTTTTGCCGCCGATCACGGGGCAATCCAGTCGTTCGCCCCAGAGTTGAAGCTGGGTAACACCGGCGGCTCGGAAAGTGTCTCCGGCACCCAACAGGACGGTCTGTTCCTGTTTTCGAAAATAGTATGCCAATTTTGCGGCAGTGGTGGTTTTGCCGCTGCCATTGACTCCAACCAGCAAAAGGACGCTTGGTCCGGTTTGGTTTTTCTTGATTTCGGGTTGCCCGTTTTTGCAGAGGATGCTCAGGATCATTTCCCGGGCGGCATTCAGGACATCTTCGCTGGTGGCAATCAGGCCGCGTTCATATTTATCCCGGACATCCGCCACGATGCGACGGCTGATGGTGACGCCAAGATCGGTTCCGATCAAAGCGGCTTCCAGGCGGGCATAACTGGATTCATCCCATTTTCTGATGTCACTGAAAAGACCCTGTAAACCACGTACTAGAGCCGTCTTAGTTTTCTGTAAACCACGTTGAAATATCGATAAAATTGACAATTCGGTTTCTGATCCTTATTGATGTTGTGCTACAAACTGCGGCAGTGCGACAACTATGATCCAGCGCCAAGCTGGTTTTTTTTCACTTTGTCCAGTACCCCATTGATAAAGCGGGGAGAGTCCGCCTGGGCAAATTTTTTGGCTAGTTCAACGGCCTCATTGATAGCCGTGGCTGGAGTGACTTTTCCACTGAAAATCATTTCATAGATGCCCAGACGCAGGATGCTGCGGTCAACACTGCTCATCCTGGAGAGAGCCCAGTTGTCCGCGGCGTCCGAAAGCATCTGGTCAATTTGCGTATGCTGTTCGCAGAGGCCGCAGATTAACTGCCGGGCAAACTTCCAGGCTTTTTGAAGCAGCTTTTCCGACAGTTCACTGCCTTGATTGCGCATATGGTCAGAGAACAGCGTCAGCTCCTCCTCGCTGCAATCCCAGCTTTTCAGGGTGTCGAGCTGATACAGATATTGAATTGCCAAAGCACGTGCTGCGGAACGCTGTAGGCGAAAGGCTTCCTCGGGTTTACCAGGAGCCGGATTTTCCGTTTCAAGGGTCATTCAGGAGCCTTATCAGGGGAGTTGTTTGAGCAGGTTGACCATTTCGATGGCAGAAGAAGCCGCGCTGGCACCGCGATTTCCGGCTTTGCTGCCGGAGCGCTCGATGGCCTGTTCGATGTTTTCAGTGGTCACAACGCCGTAGATCACCGGAAAGTTTCGGCTCAGGGAGATCTGGGCGAGGCCTTTGGAAACTTCCGCGTTGATGTAGTTGGCGTGGGCGGTGGAGCCCTGAATCACGACTCCAAGGCAGATAACGGCGTCGAACTGAGTACTGTCTGCCATGCGCTGAGCCACCAAGGGAATTTCAAAAGACCCCGGCACCCAAGCAGTGGAAATGTCGGATTCCCGGGCGCCATGGCGGAGCAGGCAGTCCACCGCTCCACCCAACAGCTGGGAAACAAAAATATCATTGAAGCGCGAGCAGACGATGCCGAAACGAAGTCCGGCTGCAGTCAACTTTCCTTCAAAACTCTTGATTTTGCCAGTCATGATGTTCTCCTATTCTGTTCAGCGTTCGTTCTTACAGCATGTGTTGCATACGGTCTTTTTTTGTCTGTAGATATTTTTTATCATGTTCATTCGCCGGAATGATCAGGGATTCCCGTCCGGTGACCTGTAATCCGTAGCCTTCCAGACCAATGAGTTTTTTGGGATTGTTGGTTAACAGTCGAATGCTGTGAATGCCCAAGTTTGCGAGAATCTGAGCTCCAATGCCGTATTCGCGCAAATCCGGAGGAAAGCCCAGCCGGATATTGGCGTCAACGGTATCCAGACCACGTTCCTGCAAATGATATGCATGCAGTTTATTCGTCAGTCCGATGCCGCGTCCTTCCTGGCGCATGTAGACGATGACGCCGGCGCCTTCAGCGACGACCCGTTGCATGGCGGCGGCCAG
>JBAXYW010000138.1:0-9601 GCA_041670605.1 Lentisphaeria bacterium | reverse complement strand
GCCTCTGATGGTAGTCAAATCCAGTTCCCCATTTCGGCGTTCATAAAGTCCGGGGTGGCTTTCGGCTTCCAGTTTGGAAGCTTCCGGATAGAATTGTGCGGCATTGCATTCGACTCCCATAATGGTGCCAACCTTTGCCGCCAATAAGACATGAGGAATTAGAGCCAGACGTGGATTGGTCAGATCTTGTACCATCAGCTGCATTCCATGCGCTTTTGCCCAGCATGCGGACAACAAAGCCCCGGTCTGCGTCTTGCATACCTTCAGCGCCACACCAGTCCATCCGAGTTCCCAGCCCAGCCGAACCAGACGCCAGTCGTGAGCACTCTCATCCATAAACAAGGGTTTACGACGAGACACCGAATGCACATCCATTCGATTGGCTTCCAGATCATAGGGAAAAGGCTGTTCGACATACAGGATCAAATCATAAATAGCGGGATATTCCCTTTGCAGACGGTCAAGCAACTCGTTTACATAGACCGGATCCCTTACCTGGCAATTCAAATCCGGTGACAGCGCAGAGCAATGATACTGCAAAGCGATGTTGCCAACCGATACCATACGTTGAAAATCCCATGCGGCATCCACACCAGTCAGTTTGATTTTCAGGCAATACAAGCCATCGCGTTTAATCCACTCCGTCAAAGTCACCGGATACCCATCCTGCGGTTCCTGGCCGGTACACTCCGCCTCAGTCAGCAAATCCTTGCCGCCGACCAGATGCCAGACGGGAAGGCGACTCGGACTGGGCGAAAGCAGAAAATCCTCCGGATATTTTCCGGCAAAAGCAGGATCCTCAAAATACCAGGCCAGATCCTTGCTCAAATAATTCTGATTATAGGTCTCATAGATCGGTTTTCCCAGCAGTTTCCCATAAGCGTCATGCAAGGCCAGATCAAAGGCTGAATTGCAGATCAAGGCCGCCAGATGCGGGATTTGCAACTCTTCTCCAGCATTGGCACCCGCCAGCAAGACCGGCAGTTTCTGCTCCAAGAATTCCCAGCCAACTTCCATGGCATGCCCTACCCCACTGTTTTGACGCCATGCTTCAGCCAGGGTCTCACAAAATGCCAACATCCGGTTTTCCCGACTTTTAAAAGCTGCCGCCGAAGGCCATGCCCAAGCGACGCTCAACGGCGTTTCACCCCAACCATAGGCCATCTTCCCCTGAGTATCCTCCAGATGCAAACATACGCGGGCATTCACAATCGAGGCAATCGTCTCCGCCCCGAACTTCAAGGGCACCCGCATGGTGCAAGGGAGAAAAAACAAATCACAGGCTTTGACTCGAAAAGCCACGAGCATAGTTCTGCTTCCCATATGAAAATCCCTGCTCTCTTAAGAGGTGAAAATATTGAAGAAAGTCCGAATGCCTTTCTTGTGCGCTTATCTCATGGATTCATCTGCAGAATGATCCCTAATGCCTGATCCGGGTGATTCAACAGCAGCTCAGCAGCCTGACCGACCTGTGCCAGCGGCAAGCGATGGGTAATCATAGGATCAACGTGAAGGCGTTTTTCTGCCAACAGGCGGATGATTTCCTGCAGGTTTCGCTGGGTGCTGAACGGCACAAAAGCCGCTGGATAGTCTTTTCCGTATTCCCACGCATCATCGTGATATCCAGCGCCCGTACGGGAAGAGGCCAGAAAATCCAGATTGCCAGAATACGCCCCACCGCCGATTTCAACTTTGCAGCCGCCGATCAGGATAATCCGCCCCATAGCATGACCATCCGCTGAGACTTTCATTGCTTTCATCACCTGATTCAATGCATCCGTCGCCATGCCGCCAAAGGCCAACATGGCAAAATCCAGCCCATAAGGAGCAGAGGCGGCCTGGCTGGCAACCACCGCATCCTCGGAACGAAAATCCACGGTATGGGAGATTCCGCAGGCTTGGGCGATCTCGATTCGGTTTTGCAGTCCTTCCCAGCCCAGCATATGGGCTCCGGAGAGGGTTGACAACTGGCAACACAGGTTTCCGACAATTCCCAGCCCCAGAACGGCTCCATACTCGCCCAGTTGAGGCTGAGTTCTACGGATTCCTTGCAATGCGGTTGCGCCCAAACAGGCAAAGGCCGCTTGTTCGTAGGTCACCGAAGCGGGGATTGGCGTCACCAGGTTTACCGGCACACAAGCATAGTTCGTATGCTTGGCGCCGCCCCCCA
Organism: Lentisphaeria bacterium; assembly: GCA_041670605.1. Lineage (GTDB taxonomy): Bacteria > Verrucomicrobiota > Lentisphaeria > Oligosphaerales > Oligosphaeraceae > JAQVUB01. Next base: position 7,431 of record JBAXYW010000138.1, on the reverse strand, counting down.
TCGCCGCCACTCGCATACCGACAGCAAGATCTTTGACATCCCCTTGAACAGCAATAATTTCGCCAGCATTCGCATAGCCGAAATACACATTTTTACCTTCCGGATCTGGGGTTACCCGTCTCTGCCGGGGTAAATTCATTTCGGTTCCTGGGCTGATCAAGGACGCATGTACCCGAATGAGCACTTCATGTTCTTTCAGCTCCGGAATTTCCTCCTCCCGGGCAGAAACTTCACCAGCGGGATCAATCAATGCAATCATCCGCTTGTTCAACATAACACCTCTTTTTCTGTCAGCTTGTGGCTTTTGACAATCGATCAATTAGACAAAGTGGGGAAATTCGGGGGCGTATTGATTGGCAAGGGTTCCACACGATCGACCACACCCCAACGTCTGGAAAATGGCCACCAGACCCATAAGGCCGTGCCCACCAGATTTGCTCGGGGAACAGTTCCCCAATAGCGGCTGTCCAGACTATTTTCAGAATTGTCACCCAACATAAAATACTGTCCTTCCGGAACAACAAAAGAATCCTTATTGTGGCGAAGATGGTTGGCGCCGGGCATCTGGGCGTAGCCCCGATATCCGCCGGTAAAGCTGTGCATCCACTCAAAGCCTGGATCGTCTTCACGATCTAACAAGCGGAAATCACTTTCATTGGGAGCCTTGACATATAGTTTATGATCTTTGATCAGCAGTTCGTCACCTGGCAAGCCGACCAGCCGTTTGATATAATAACGCCCTCCAAACGCATTGCCGTTGGGATTCGTCAATCCATCCGTGATAAAGACCATGACATCCCCCCGCTTAGGTTCCCTGAAGCAGAAGCTAAGACGGTTCACAAACAGGTGATCGCCAGATTCTAAACTTCCGCGTAAAACCACTTCAGAAGGCCGAAAAAAGAGTCCGCCATCCCGTTTGCCATAAAGCTCGTACAGGGTTTTCTGCACATCATTGACCGAACCCGGCACAGAATAGGCCGTATTTCCTATAACGACTTCCGAGCGTGGGAAAAAGGGCAGAGAAGGCAAAGGCCGAATTCCATAAAAATCCAGAGTACCGGCTTCTTCAGCCACCACATCAACATGTCGACTAGAATCATTCAGAAAGGAGAAAAAACGACTGATTTTATTGCCGGCAAAGGGCACCTCGTTTGCTTCAAAATGAATACCATAGAGCGTCGGCTGCATGCTCCCGGTTGGGATCTTGAAAGGTTGGATAAACAGCGAACGAACCCCAAAGGCCAGCCCTAAAGCAACGACAAGAATCTCCAAATTGTCACGGAGCCAACGTAACGGCGGCGAAGGCGGCAGCGACAAACGGCTCACATCCCCCTGATATTTCTGCAACACTTTCTGTGCTGCATTCGAATCCGAGCTTTGCCGAGCATCACGCAATTCCGCAATCGCTGAGCACAAACCTTGCTGATATTTGCTTTCCAGGATATCTTCATTCCGCTGCAGCTGCTGGCGAAAATGCTTTTCATATTCCCGCAGAGAGGAGCGCAACGCCATCTTCTTGGTCTGCAGAAATTTCAGTACTGTATTGCCAAAGAAAAAATAAAAAATTCCCAAGTCCAGTAAAATAACCAGCCAAATCGGCATCTAAACTCCTTCCAGCATGATGTTCCATTCACTACAGTTCGGGCAGTGATCCCAACGACAAGAAGCCACAACGCGGCACGCTCATTTATCTTTATCCGAAGCTCGTAAGACGGCCACGAAGGCCTCCTGCGGAATATGAACATTGCCGACCGCCTTCATCCGCTTTTTCCCCTCTTTCTGCTTGTCCAGCAATTTCCGTTTACGCGAGATATCCCCACCATAACATTTCGCCAGAACATTTTTCCGATATTGACGAACATCTTCACGGGCTATAATTTTACCGCCAATGGCTCCCTGAACAGCGACTTTGAACATCTGCGCAGGAATGGCGTCTTTCAGACGCTCGCAGATCATTCTGGCACGAGCCACAGCCCGCTCAGCATGGGCAATCGAAGCAAAGGCATCGACGGATTCCCCATTAACCAGAATCTCCAGCTTAACCATGGGCCCTTTCTGATAACCGTCAGGTACATAATCCATGCTGCCATAGCCTCGGGTAACGGTTTTCAGCTTGTCATAAAAATCGAGAACGATTTCATGCAGGGGCATACGGGCTGTTATCATCACATGCTGTTGATCCACCGTATCGGTCTTCAGGCAGAGACCCCGTTTTTCCAGCACCAAATTCATGATTGCTCCCATATAGATCGTGGGAGAAATAATCTGAGCCTTGATCATCGGCTCCTCGACATGCTCAATTTCACTGGGATCCGGCATATACAGAGGGTTATCAACTTCTTTCATTTCCCCTTTGCGAAGATAAACATGATAGATCACGCTGGGATATGTCAGCAAAATATCCATATCGTATTCCCGCCGCAGGCGTTCCTGCACGATCTCCATATGCAGAAGGCCAAGAAACCCGCAACGGAAACCCGCTCCCAGAGCCACTGAACTCTCTGGCTGGGCGATAAAGGCACTGTCATTCAGGCGCAGCTTAGCAATATTGACTTTCAGGGCTTCATAATCCGCCGTATCAATCGGATAAATGCCGCTGAAAACCATCGGGCTGACCTGTTGAAAACCCGGCAAGGGCTGTTTGCAGGGAGCATTGTCCAGCGTCATCGTATCCCCGATCTTGATCTCATGCGGAGACTTGATCGTCGTAATCACATAACCGACTTCGCCCGCAGAAAGCGTTTCCGAAACGCGCATTTCAGGGCTAAAAAAGCCGACTTCTTTGATCTCACTGGTGAGCTCTGAACTAAAAAGACGCACCTGATCACGTGCTTTGAGAGCCCCATAAAAAACCCGTACATAACTGACGACTCCGCGATAAACATCAAAGATCGAATCAAAAACCAACCCTTGCATAGCGGAATCTTGAGATGGTGGCGACGGAACCCGTACAACGACCGCTTCAAGCAATTCATCAATGCCAAGATCGGCCTTGGCGGAGACCAGTAACGCCTCCTCCTTTGGAATCGACAGCAATTCTTCCAACTGGGTAAGGCACATATCGATATCGGCAGACGGCAGATCAATCTTGTTGATGACTGGAATGATTGCCAAATGCTGTTTAATCGCCAGATTGACATTAGCCATTGTCTGAGCCTGTACACCCTGGGCCGCATCAATCACCAGAATCGCGCCTTCACAAGCTGCCAAACTGCGGCTGACTTCATAGCTGAAATCCACATGCCCGGGCGTATCAATCAGGTTGAACATATAGGTTTGCCCATCTTTGGACGGAAAAAGCATCCGTACTGGATGGGATTTGATTGTAATGCCGCGTTCTTGCTCCAGATCCATGGCATCAAGCAACTGATCATGAAAGGTGCGCACTTCAACCGTTTTCGTATGTAGCAGAAAACGATCGGCCAAGGTGGATTTTCCATGATCAATATGGGCAACGATACAAAAATTGCGGATCTGTTGGATCGGTTCAGACATGTTTACTAAATTCACTCATTTCATCATCAATATAAAAACAATGCAGAAAAACAGGCACGCCTTAATGGCTGCTGATGCGGCGGATGGCCAACAAACCGCCGATCTGATACAGGAGATTGGGGAGCCACAAAATCAGTTCCGGATGCAGATGTCTATAATCCTTGAGGCTGTCCGCAAGCAGCAGAAAAGCATAAAAGACCAAAGCGAGCAGTACACAGATCAACAGCCCCGTCGACGTCTCAGAACGTTTATTACGGATGCCAAAAGGAACTCCCAAGACCAGAAAGGCAAAAGGCGACATGGATAAGACGAGACGGTAATGAAATTCGATCAGATGCCGGGTGATGCTGCCGCCGGCAGCTTCGACCAACCCGATGTCAGCAAAAATCATCTTGAGGCTCATCATTTTGAGCTTCCGAGCCAGTGGCTTCTGGTTCTGAGCAGAACCATAATCCAGCGGAATCGTCATCGTTTCCGCCTGCAAAAAGGGCAAAGAGGAATCCGCCTGCCCCGATGCCAACAGGTCATATTCCGAAAGCGTGAAATTTTTCAGCACGAGTTCGATTCGGCGCTGTTCGGGATCATTGAGCATGATGCCAGTTTGAGCAGTCACATCGCGCAGACGATTCCCGTCGGAGTCCGTTTCAAACAGGTGAACATCATGTAATACGTTCCCCTTTCGCCCTCCAATACGCACCACACTGTTGGCTGACAAACTACTGCTCACCCCAGGTTCAAGCATAGCCAGAGGACTGCTCACCAGAGCCTCCCACTGCAGTTGACGCACCTGATAGCGACAATCCGGTGAAATAAACATCGAGATCACAAAACACACGACACTGAGAACAGCACTGATTAAAAGCCCAGGCGATATAATCTGCCATAAACTCACACCACTAGCCTGCAAAGCAGAAATTTCATTCTCCGCGGACATCCGGCTAAATACCAGAACACAGGCAATCAATAACGATAACGGCAAGGCAAAACGCAAGACATCCGGCAACAGATAGAGCAGCATTTTGCCCAACAATAGTGGAGACACCCCACGCGCCAGCAAATCAAAGGCGCGGAAAAAATGCGTACCGAGCATGACAAACACCAGCACTCCAAGCGCCATCCCGATGTTCAGCAACAGACTCTTTGCAATGTACCAATTAAATATCTTCACGTTTGACGATGGAATGCAGCGGGAAAAAGACCGCTTAGGAAGGCGGAAAATACGGCAAACTCAGAAAGAATAACCGATATTGAAATGGAAACGACCGCTCTTTCCGTCGAGGTACTCTCCGGAAGTCATCACCGGATAGCCATAATCCAGACGGATCGGAAGAGCGATGAACTGTATGCCAATACCGACACTCATATTCAGATCCCCTAAATCGGCATCGAAACTGTCCCACCAAGTATTGCCAATATCGGAAAACATGCTGACATACATAAAATCCTTGATTGGTTTGAGCAATTCCACCGTTCCCATCAACATGGTCAGACCGCCAATGGGATTTTCATTGTAATTCACAGGACTGACATCCCGGCGTTTGAATCCGCGAATCGTCCCGTAACCGCCACCAAAATAGCGGTCAAAAATACGAATGTCATCCCCACTGATATGGGAAGCGGCCCAGCCGTCCAAACCGATTTTCAGGGTGAAATCCTGTACCACCGGCAGATATTTATCTCCGCCCAAATGGAAACGGGCATAATTACTGTAACTGCCAAGCGCTGCAGTGACCAGCTCACTTTCCAGTAGAACCTTGGAACCTTTCCGTGGGAAGCGGAAACGATCGCGGGTATCCCGAGTCATCCGCAAGATCAAGCGGTTGGCAAAATGGTTGCCCTCATCCTCCTCAATATTATAATTGACAGCATCTTTGCTGTAATCCATGAAATCGTCATAGGGGTCATCATCAACATCCGAAATACGCACTTCTTCTGCCCGCAAGCCAATTCCCATGCGCCAGTATTCAATGTGTTTGCTACCCGGCAAGGAAAAGGCCACTGGCCAGCTCAGCATCATACTGCCACCAAGATGCTGTTCGTCGTATTCATCTTCATAGCGGGTCGAAAGAAAAAGGTCTGTGCTCAATTCCAGATTGCGATCAAACAGGGCAGGTTCAATCAGTGAAATACTGATATTCTGAACATCGGAACCGATACCAACATACGTCCGGAAACGTTGCCCGGCACCTTTGGGCGGCCAATTGAACAAACGCCGAAGATCAAAATTTGTTTCTGTAAATTCCAAAAAGCCCATAACAGAATCCTCACTGGAAAAGCCTGCTCCAAGAGAGACCGACCCGGTACGTTTTTCTTTCAGGTCAATCCGCAAGTCTTTCAAATCCGGAACCGTTGTGGCAATCGGATAAATCTCCACCGTTTCAAAATACTCAAGATTGCTCAAGCGCTGTTTTGAGAGATTGATCTTGCCGGCATCGCAGAGGTCGCCAGGCTGAATGGCCAGTTCCCGACGAATGACTCGATCCTGAGTAATGTCATTGCCAACAATAAGAATATCTTTCACCCGGGAGGGGATTCCCTCTTCGACGCGGTATTCAATATCGACCCGCTGACCTGTCCGGTTCAGCGTCTGCACCGGCACAAATTTCAGATCTCCGTATCCCTGCACTTCATATTCTCTGCGCATGGCGATCAAATCATTATTTGCAACGGTGGAACTAAAGATCTGTCCACTTTTGCTGCTGCCCTTGGCCAACAATTCTTCTGCAGTGAAAAGGTGCGCACCGATCAGACTGATTTTACCAATGCTGTAAGGTTTTCCCTCATAGAGCTTGAAGGTCGGGCTTACCCATTGATGATCGTCATCATATTGCAAAATAACGTCTTCCACGGAAAAATCCAGATAGCCCTTCGTGGCATACAATTCCCGCAATTTCTCCTGATCATACTGCAAATACTGGTCATTGAAATAATTGCCAAAGCGGAAAATATAGCGCCACCAGCTGCGTTTCGTCATTAACTTTTCCCGTAATTCAGCGTCTGTAAACACCGTATTCCCCTGGAACAAAACCTTCTCCAGTTTTGCCCGATGTTTCTCCTGCACGACATAGGTTAATATCGTGCTGATGTCCTCAAGACTATCAGACAATCGGCTGGTTACCGTTGTACCATAATAACCTCCACCCCGATACTTTTCCATCAGTGCGGCACGATCCGCAGCCAACATGGCATCATCAAGAGGTACATTCAAGGGATGCTTCACTAAACGCAACAAAGCCTTACTTTTGTAAACACTGTTGCCCTCAATCGCTATCTTCATAACCACTTTTTTGGGAGTTACGACAAACAACAGTTTGATCGTACCGTCCGGAGCCGTCGTCGAACTGGTCTGAATATCACTGAAACTGCCGGTTTTGTATAAGGCCGCAATATCAGCAGTCAAAGTCGCAGGAGAAAATTCCGCCCCCTTGCGGGTTTGAATGGTTGCATAAACCAACTGTTCAAGCGCCTCAAGCAGCACCTTCCCACTGGTTACCTCAACGCTGATCTGCCCCACAGGAGCAGCCTGCAACCTGAAAATAACACAGACCAATAGTATCAGTATAGAAACTTGGAGGCGTCGTAAAAACATGGCTTTCCCCATTTTGAACTCCCACTTGACCAAAGTAGAAAATATGAAAAAATGACTGTAAACCATATAACTTAATCAACGATAGCAAAACTGCAATACAAAAACATCAATTAATACTCATAAAACCGGCAATAAACGGAATCCTCCGCCCCCGCATCCCCAGAAAGTGGCCGGAGCTTCCAGCTCCGGATCCGTTCCCGCACTGGGCGGTCGCAAGCGACCGCCCACAGAACCTCCGACGTGCGCTCCCCGTTCCCGTTCCCAGAAAGTGGCCGGAGCTTCCAGCTCCGGATCCGTTCCCGCTCTTGGCGGTCGCAAGCGACCGCCCACAGAACCTCCGACGTGCG